>JAFDDO010000034.1 GCA_019310825.1 Deltaproteobacteria bacterium
TGACATCCTGGATGCAATACTCGAAAAATACCTGGAACAGAACACCTCACCTGACCGGATAATCGCAGAGGGTTTTAATCCGGAGACAGTATACAGAATCGTACAAATGGTCGACCGTAGCGAGTACAAACGTCATCAGGCCCCTATGGGCCCGAGGGTTACTACCAGGGCCTTTGGTTATGGTCGCAGGTATCCGGTTGTCCATGGATATGGGAAACAACTAGAAATTAGAAATTAGGAAATTGTTTTGGGAAAAGGAACTTTTATATCTGAAATTCAGCCTGCTGCTTCCGTGGAAGGGCTTTTTTGTGTCAGTTCCAAGCGAATGCTTGAGACAAAAAATGGAGAACCTTATCTGGCAATTACTCTTACTGACCGGACCGGTGAGATTGAGGGCAGGGTCTGGGAAGGGGCTAAACAGCTCGACACAGTGTTTGCTCAAGGAGATTACGTCCGGATTAGGGGAGAGGCCCAAAAGTTCAGGGACATCACTCAGTTAAAGATCACTCATCTGGAATCAGTAGAGGATGATAGCGTGGATCCGGGCCTTTTTCTCCCTGTTACTCCGGCTGACAGTGATGAACTCTGGTCAGAGTTCAGAAAGTTCATCAGGGGTATCAAATCCGACGACTTGGCCTCTTTGTTAAATGAAATCTTCAAGGACCCGAAAATCAGTGCGGCGTTCAAACTAGCACCGGCAGCGAAGAGAATGCACCATGCCTATATCGGTGGGCTGTTGGAGCATAGCGTCTCGGTGACAAGGCTGGCAAATTCCGTCTGCAAGCTATATCCCTACCTTGATCGGGACCTGTTGGTGTCAGCAGCCCTGATTCACGATATTGGGAAAATAAAAGAGTTCACCTTTTCCCGCCCTCCGATAGACTATTCAGACAGGGGCAGACTTCTTGGTCATATTGTACTGGGTATCTCTATTATTGACAGTTTTGTTGCAAGACTCGGCATAAAGCACTCCTCTCAGCAGATAGTCGCCCTGAAACACCTGGTACTCAGCCATCATGGTCAGAAGGAGTTTGGCGCGCCCGTGCTTCCTATGATGGAGGAAGCCATAGCACTAAATTATATAGATGATTTAGATGCCAAACTGAACTATCTTGGAAAGCTGAAAAAAGATATTTCCGGGCCGAATTATGGTTGGACTGAGTACCAGAGGCTCTTTGAGCGTTACTTCTACCTTCCAAGTCCGGACGAAGTACTGGAGGGCAAAGCCCGGAAAGAGGCAGTGGAAGATATCGGCATAGAAGACCGGGCAGATGCCCAACCCAGCCTGTGGTCCAAGAAAAAAACAGTGTGAACAGGCAAGTACCAGCTAATATTTCAGGCCAGAAAAGGCTCACTCGGGTCTTCGGCCGTATGATGGAAAAGGGCCTTTTAGCCCATGCCTATTTATTGGTAGGAGCTTCCGAAGCTGGTAAAGATATCCTGGCCTTTTCCCTTGCAAAGTTGCTCCTGTGTGAAAAGCCACATTTCGGCAAGGATCTTCCGAGCCCGTGCGGCAGTTGCTCTGGGTGCCTCAAGTTTGAGCACCAAACCCACCCTGATCTTGTAATCCTAAAGCCCCAAGGGGCAATGATAAAATTGAATCAGATCCGCGATCTGCAAAGGGCTCTGTCCTTTTCCCCCCTGGATTCTCAACGTAGAGTATGCCTTATACTGGAGGCTCAAAAAATAAATCTTCCAGCTGCAAATGCCCTTCTGAAGACCCTGGAAGAGCCCCCTGGCGGAAACCACCTTATCCTCACGGCTACCTCGGCCAGGACCCTTCTGCCTACCATTGTATCCCGTTGCCAAGTAATACATTGTGAAGGCCTGTCAGTCAGAGCACTTATTGAGCAAATTAAAGAGGAGAGACTTTGTCACTCTGACTTAGCCCAATTTCTGGCCTGTTTTTCAGAGGGCAGTATTTCAAAGGCCAGGGATTTAATTGAGCAGGATATTTTTTCAGTGCGTGAAAATTTGCTTGAATTTCTGAAAAGTAAAAGAGAAAAAGCGCTTTTCATGCTATTTGTCCTGTCAAAGCAAATTTCAAATAAACGTGAGAATATTCTCCTTGCTGTACAGGTAATCCGCACTTTTCTCCGGGATCTAATGATGCTTAAAGAGATCCAGGGAAAAGATAGGAAAGAGCAAAAGGAACTAGGTGTTCAGATACTTTTCAACCCTGACTACGAGAATGAGCTTCAGGCAATCTCTCATCGATTTAGCTCTCAGAATCTGGCAGAGTATTGCCAATGGCTGGATAAAGTGGAATGGCTGCTGGATCGAAACATAAGCAGGGAATTTCTGGCAGAATCGGCTCTCATTTTCTGGATAAGGAAACGCAGATAGTATATATACTTTGAACGGTAACCCTGACCAGTGAACTCTGAACCTGTGAACGTCTGTAGGATTTTCCTGAAAGAATCTGTTATCATATCAGCCCATGAAAGAAGTAAATATAGAAATAGCAAACGATCAGGAAAAGGATAAAGAACCTGATGCCCCGGCATCAGACCTCAAGGGGTCGAACAACGGCGAAGTGTCTAAGGATGAGACATCCATAGTAATTATCGCTGTCAACTTCAGGCCAAAATGGCCTCCTTCCCACTACAATGCGGGTAATGTTCCGGTAATGGATGCAGAGTGGGTAGTAGTGCCCACAGATCATGGAATCGAGGTCGGCCGGCGTATGGGACGCCCAGTCATGATAAGAATGTCTGCGAAGGCCCTTCCTCCCAAGGTGGAGCGTTTGGCCAGCACCCATGAAATAGAGCTTTACTATCGGAATCTGGATCGGGAAAAGGTAGCCCGGGATGTCTGCACAGAGCGTGTTCGTACCCTGGGTCTTTCCATGAAGCTAGTCAGGGTAGAGAGCTTTTTCGATGGAAGCAAGGTCGTTTTTTACTATTCTGCAGAGGGGAGAGTAGATTTCAGAGAGTTGGTAAAAGATCTGGTAAAGACCCTGCGGACAAGAGTGGAAATGCGTCAAATAGGCATAAGACACGAGACTAAAATGATAGGAGGAATAGGAAATTGTGGCCGGGAGTTCTGTTGTACCAGCTTTCTTAAGGGTTTTGATCCTGTATCCATAAAGATGGCCAAAACCCAGAATCTTCCCTTGAATCCAAATAAAATATCAGGAATTTGCGGCAGGCTGCTATGCTGTCTTACCTATGAATACGGAACATATCTGGAATTGGTCAAAGACATGCCCCTCCTTGGAAAATCTTGCGATACTCCTGCTGGACAAGGCAAAGTGTTACGCCGAGACATCCTGCGCCAGACAATCACAGTAGTTTTTCCTGATGATACGCAATTAGAATTCAAAAATTCAGAGATTGAGCAACATCGTTTGCAACAAAAGAAAAAGGCCAAATCTTCAGCCACGGATAAAAGAAAACAGAAACAAATAAAAACAGATAAACCCAACGTCCATTCACCAAAACAGAAGCGATCTGGAAGTAAACCGGGGCAGGAGAAAAAAAAGCCGGAACGATCAACTGCCTCTAAAGATAATGTCGGTGGTCTCAAGGATAGAGCTAAAGGAAAGAATAAGCATAATAAAGGAAGAGGTTTGCAATCCAAAGCAAAAAGAAATAAATAGGATACAAATTTTCGCAGCTATACACATATAATTATTCATAGATTTGAAGATCTGTGTTCATCCGTGTCCAAAAAAGGAAATTCCTAACCTATCAGTAAATTACTCAATGAAAAACAAATTCTATATAACAACACCCATCTACTACGTAAATGCAGAACCTCATTTGGGGCATGCATATTCAACTGTGATTACGGATGTGCAGAACCGGTTCCATAAACTTCGCGGCGAGGAGACCTTTTTTCTAACCGGAACAGACGAACATGGGGACAAAGTTGTTCAGGCAGCAGAGAAGCAGGGAACAGACCCAAAGACCTATGCAGACAGGATAAGCTCCTTGTTCAGGGAGTCCTGGCCCCTTCTGGACATTGAGCCTGACAGATTTATTCGCACCACGGAACCGGAACATGTTGCAACCGTGCAGCGCATACTGCAGGACGTCTATGACAGAGGGGACATAGTTTTTAGGGAATATGAGGGGCTTTACTGTTTTGGGTGTGAACGCTTTTATATGGAACGGGAACTTGAGGACGGAAAGTGCCCGGACCATGGTACTGTCCCGGTACGGCTGAAGGAAAAAAATTATTTTTTCCTTATGAGCCGCTACCAGGACTGGCTGATAGACCATATAAAGAAGCACCCGTTGTTCATCACGCCTGAGCGTTACAAGAATGAAGTGCTGTCTTTTTTAAAGAATCCCCTGGATGATCTCTGCATCTCAAGGCCCGTCAGCCGTCTCACGTGGGGCATACCCCTTCCCTTTGACGATAAATTTGTAACCTATGTCTGGTTTGATGCCCTGATCAACTATCTGACCGGTCTGGGATATCCAGACGACCCCAATTTTTCAAAGTTCTGGCCGGTGGCCGAACATGTTATAGCCAAAGATATCCTGAAACCACACGGCATTTACTGGCCCACTATGCTGAAGGCTATCGGACTCAAGCCCTATAGGCGTCTTCATGTCCACGGCTACTGGCAGATCCGTGATGAAAAAATGTCTAAGAGCCTTGGAAACGTAATACGGCCGAGGGGTCTGGTTGAGTCCTTTGGTGTAGATGCAACCAGATACTGTTTGATGCATGAGATGGCCTTTGGCCTGGATGCCGGATTCAGAGAAAAATCCTTCTTGCTGAGGATTAACGCTGATCTTGCCAATGACCTGGGAAATCTTGTGAGTCGCACCCTGGCCATGGTCCAAAAATATGTCAAGGGAGAGGTCCCTGCACCTCAAGATCAGAATGGGGTGGAGAAAGAACTGCGCGAGGCTATGCTCAGGCTGGTACCTGTCTGGGAAAAGACCATGGAATCCTTTGCAGTGCACAGGGCCATGCAGGCAGTCTGGGAAGTAATAAACGTGGCCAACAAAGTAATTGACACCTCTGCCCCATGGATTTTGGCTAAGGATCCGGCTAAAGCCAGTCAGCTAAGGAACGTTCTATATACACTCCTTGAATCTCTTCGAATTTTTTCAATCCTGATAGCCCCTGTAATGCCGTCAACCGCCAGAAAAATGCAGGAGTCAATAGGTCTTGACCCACAGAAGGATCTGAATCTTGACACGGCCCGGCGATGGGGAGTTCTGACTCCGGGGACCAAAACCTCGCGCATACCGTCCCTGTTTCCCAGATTGGAAGCAAAAAAGGCAAAGGACAAGAAGGAGGTCAAAAAAAAGACTGTGTCTGAAGATGCTGAAAAACAAATTTCCTTTGAAGATTTTCAACAGATAGATCTCAGGGTGGCAAAAATAACGGCTGCCGAAAGGGTACCCAAGGCAGACAAGCTTATTAAGCTAAATGTCCGCTGTCCGGAAGAACGAACTATCGTTGCCGGTATTGCAGAACACTTTTCACCTGAAGATCTTGTCGGCAGACAAGTAGTTGTGGTTGCCAATCTCAAGCCGGTAAAGATCAGGGGAGTACGATCCGAGGGAATGTTGCTTGTGGCCAAAGACGATAAGGGCCTTCACCTGACTACTGTGGCCACTACGGCAGAATCAGGGGCAAAGGTAAGCTGATTCATGGATACCAAAACCATCATTCTCGGTACTGCCGGCCACATTGATCACGGAAAGACCGCCCTGGTCAAGGCCCTCACCGGAATGGATACCGACAGGCTAAAAGAGGAAAAAGAGCGAGGCATCACTATTGAACTGGGTTTTGCCCTTCTTTCCCTCCCTTCAGGCCAGCAGATGGGAGTAATAGACGTCCCAGGTCATGAACGTTTTGTAAAAAATATGGTGGCCGGAGCCATGGGGATGGACCTCGTTGTCCTGGTGGTGGCTGCTGACGAGGGGATCATGCCCCAGACGAAAGAGCACATGGAGATATGCCGACTCCTTGGAGTTAAGAAGGGGCTTGTTGTTCTGACCAAGAAGGACCTTGTGGAAAAGGAATGGCTGGAAATGGTCACTGAGGACGTTAGTGATTTTGTCTCCGGCACATTTCTGGAAGATGCTCCTGTGCTGGCTGTCTCCTCAGTTACAGGAGACGGCCTCGACGAACTCCTCAGTGTCCTGGAGGAGATGGTGTCAGAAATAGTGCCAAAAGCACCGGTCGGACCATATCGCCTTCCGGTAGATAGGGTATTCAGCGTAAAAGGATTTGGCACGGTAGTCACCGGCACTTCCATTTCAGGGCAGATCAGATTGGGAGACGATGTATCTATCTATCCTAAAGGGATGACTGCCAGGATTCGGGGTGTTCAGATCCATGGAAAGGATGCTCAGGAGGCCCATCCGGGGATGCGCACAGCCCTCAATCTACAGGGTATTGACAAGGAGGATGTTAACAGGGGAGAAGTTATAGCCACCCCAGGGAGCCTGCATGCAAGCTACCTCGTTGACTTGAATTTCCTTTATCTCGCCAGCGCAGGCCGTCCCCTGAAGCACAGAAGTCCTGTTCGCTTTCACGTAGGAACAGCCGAGGTTGTCGGAAGGGTCCTGCTCCAGGGAGATGAGCTTGTTCCGGGTTCAGAGACCTATATCCAGATAATGCTTAAGGAACCGGTAGCAGTCCTCTCAAGAGATCACTATGTTATCAGGAGTTATTCACCTATCCGTACCATAGGTGGTGGAAGGATTCTCCACCCTATTCCCAGGAAACGGAAGCGGACCCGGCCGGCGCTCTGGACAGAGTTGGATGTCCTGGCCAAAGGCGGACCAGCTGACATCATTGGATATCATCTGGAGCGTGCGGGTGTGAGGGGACTTTTAAAATCTGAACTCGCGATGCGTAGCAGTATCTATGGGAAACGCCTTGCCAGGGAACTTGAGCCTCTCCTTAGTTCCAGAAAAATTGTATGCTTTGAGGAAGAAGGGCAAAGACTCATTCACGATAAAGTTTACAGGACTCTAAAGAAACGGGTATTGAGTATCCTGGAGACCTTTCACCGTGATAATCCTCTTGTCCGTGGTCTGTCCAAAGAGGAGCTAAGATCCCGACTCTTTCCCATGGCCGGAGTTAAAGGATCTGTTTTTCAATCACCAAATCACCAAATCACCAAATCACCAAATCAAAGACTGTTTCAAATGCTCATTTCTGATCTTGTCAAGTCAGGAAAGGTTGCACAGGAAAAGGATCTTGTCCGGCTTTCCACCCACAATGTGACTCTTGGGGATGAAGAAAAAGAACTCAGGAGCAAACTTGAACTTATCTTCAAAAAAGCTGGTTTTCAGACCCCTTCTCGTGAAGATGCACTTGGCCGTTTGGTGGGGCATGATAAGGCGGCAAACAATATATTTGATTTGATGGTCAGAGAAGGAATTATTATACGTCTGAAGGACGATCTTTATTTTCACCACAGCGCCCTGGATAAAATTAAGGACACGGTCATTCATTTCATCAAAAAGCACGGTGAGCTTAGCATAAATGAATTTCGGGACCTTGTCGGAGGGCTTTCCAGAAAGTACATGATCCCGCTCCTTGAGTATCTGGACAATCAGCGGGTAACCATACGGATAGGTGATAAACGCAAACTACGGGGAGAGTTGAAGAACTGATAATGGGTTCTCTTTATTCAAAGCTCCAAAAGGCCATGAAAGAGCGTCTGGCCCAAAAGGATTCAGGATATGATGTCAAAGGGGCAAAACGCAGCTTTGTAGTTACATTTGAGCTTGTTCCCGCCAGGGCCTCAAAGGGCAAGGCCATTGACGAAATCCTCCAGTTTGCAAGAGAGGCAGCAGGTGGCGGTTTGATCAGCGCCCTCTCTATAACAGATAACGCCGGAGGACACCCCGCACTTACGCCCAGGGCCCTTGGCTCTGAGATAATGGGTCTTGGGATCGATTCAATTATCCACTTTTCCTGCAAGGACAAAAACCGTAATCTTATAGAGAGCCAGCTGTTTGTGCTTGATCGGTCCGGCCTTAAAAACCTATTGGTGCTCACCGGTGACTATCCCAGATACGGATTCATGGGAAACGCCAAACCTGTCTTCGATCTGGATTCAGTCCAGGTCTTGGGCATGATCTCCGATATGAACCAGGGGTTTGTCCTTGATTCCAAGGCGCCATTTGGGGGTGTAAAGCTGGCCCCCATGAGCTTCCATGCCGGCTGTGTCGTATCTCCTTTTAAACGCCTGGAGTCAGAGCTTATCCCCCAATACTTGAAGCTCAAGCGTAAAGTCGCTGCCGGAGCAAGCTTTGTAATAACACAAATGGGTTTTGACGTACGCAAATTCGATGAGCTCAGGCGGTTTATGGACAGGGAAGGCCTCAGGGTGCCTCTTTTAGGAACAGTATTCATACCAACGATAAAATTGGCTAGAATCCTGTACAGAGGGGAAATTCCAGGGTGTGTTTTGCCGGACAGGCTTCTTGAAAGTATGGAACAGGAGGCCATGTCAGATGACCAGAAAGAAGACCCCAGGCTGGAGCGTGCAGCCAGGTTAATGTCAATACTGAAGGGTCTTGGCTACGAAGGCGTACATCTAAGCGGCCCTGGCCTCAAATACGCCCATGTTGAATGGGTCATTGAGCGGGCCAATGAGATAGGCGAGCGTTGGAAGCTCTTTACATGCCAGTTTCTTTTTCCAGAGGAATGGAATTTCTGGTATTTCAAAGAAAACCCGGAAACCTGGCTCAATTATGATGAGCCAAATCCCGGTTCAGATATTAGTCTTTCTTTAAGGGATTCACTTGGCCTGAGTTTTGGACGCCTTTTCCATAAGCTTGCCTTTGAACCGGGAAGACCTCTTTTCAATTCCCTGCGCAGGATGTCTGGATGGATTGATAATTCATCTTCAAAAAGGCATTTCACCTCTTTTGAATACTGGGTAAAAGAATGGCTCTATGATTGCCAGCGCTGTGGAGATTGTGCTTTGGAGGAAATGGGATTTCTATGTCCCCAGTCCCAGTGTTCCAAGTTCCTTCTGAATGGTCCTTGTGGAGGTAGCAAAGATGGCTGGTGCGAGGTCTGGCCTGGAAGACAGAAGTGCTTTTACGTAAAGGTATATGAACGACTTCAGAGCCTTGGCAAACAGAAAAGACTGGCTGGCCCCCGAATTCCTCCACGAGACTGGACCCTTGACAGTACCTCCTCATGGCTGAATTTCTACCTTGGGAGGGACCATCATAGGATTGGTGATTGAGGGATTGAGGGATTGAGTTATTTGTGCAAATCTGTGGTAATATTATTAGTGAATCATGAACCTTTGAACCCTGAATCTGTTAATGCCTACAATTATTAGACATAATTACACTGCAAAAAGTCTGAAACATGATTCTGCTCAAAAAGTCCGAGCTGTAAGGCGCTAAATTTTCCAGGAATGAGACGTACTTATCGTACGTCGCAGTAACTGGAAAATTGAAGCAAAGCCGCAGATTGGGTTTTTTCAGCGGAATCAGACTGAAAAAATTCAGTTGACAAGTAAGGGCATTAGGTGAATTCATTGGGACGATGATTGTTAAAAACGGCTCACCGGTGCTTCATTGAGGTATAATCGATATGAGTACACTTAAGAAAATCAACCCTTCAAGACGAACAGAGCATATTGCTTATGCCATCAGGGATATTGTGCTGGTCGCTGATAAAAGAAAGGCCGGCGGCGGTGATCTCTTTTATCTTAACATAGGTGATCCTGTGCTCTTTGATTTTCACACACCCAGACATCTCATAGATGCCACCTACAAGGCAATGCTGGATGATTACACCGGGTATTCCGCCTCTGAGGGGGTGCCTGAGGCCATTGAGGCCGTGAGGCAGGAGGCCGTGGGAAGCGGTATAGAGCCGTATGAGATACTGATTACCACGGGTGCCAGTGAGGCCATTGATTTTGCGCTCTCCGCCCTGGTAAACAAGGGCGAAAATGTGCTTGTTCCATCACCAGGCTATCCCCTTTACAATGCGCTTCTCAGCCGTCTGATTGGTGAACCTAGGCCTTATTTGCTGGACGAAAACAATGCCTGGCAGCCGGATATTGATCACATAGAGAAACAGATAGATAAAAACACTCGGGCAATTGTGATCATAAACCCCAATAATCCTACAGGTGCAGTGTATAGTGAGGATACCCTGCGCCAGGTAATAGAACTTGCAAGACGTTATAATCTGGTAATTCTCAGCGACGAGATATACGACAAACTCATTCTGAACGGTCAGCACCACATCAGTACAGCCTCATTGGACAAAGAGCTCCCCAAACTCATTCTGAACGGTCAGCACCACATCAGTACAGCCTCATTGGACAAAGAGCTCCCCATAGTAACCTTTAACGGCCTTTCCAAGTGTTACCTTGCCCCAGGATTCCGTATCGGATGGTCCATAGTAAGCGGAGCTCAGGAGCTTGTGAGGGATTACACCGAGGCGATGAAAAAGCTTGTGAGGGCCAGGCTCTGTGCCTCGCACCCAAAGCAGTTTGCAATATCACCTGCCCTGAACGGCGACCAGATCCATATTAAAGAAACGACAGAAAAACTGATTCGACGCAGAGACCTGACAGTCGAAAGGCTAAATGCCATTCCGGGCATATCCTGCCAGAAACCTGACGGGGCATTCTATGCCTTTCCCAGGATCGAGGAAGATGTAGATGACAAAGAATTCGTAAAAAGCCTTATCCGTGAGACTGGTGTGGTCGTGGTTCATGGCAGCGGCTTTGGTCCTCTGCCTGAGACCCCGCATTTCCGTGTAGTCTTTCTTCCTCCTGAAGATATCTTAAACGAGGCATATGACCGGCTAGAGGGGTATATGAGGCGGCATTTCAGCTAGTTTCCGTCCAGCTGCAAAAAACCTTGAAATATGATTCCGCTCAAAATGCTTTAGATGCAAGGCGCGAGATTTCTGAGGAATGAGGCGTACTTAGCGTACGTCGCAGTGACGAGGAAATCGAAGCAACGCGGCAGATGGAGTATTTTCAGCGGAATAATGTCTGCCCTAAAAAATCTTTCCAGGTTTCAAGTGCCCTTTGAGCATAAACCTTACCCGTTTTCTTCTTTGGTATTTTTTTTCAAGCCTTGGTGAAAAGACCGAAGTCAATGGATATAAACAATTCATTCAAGCCCACTATGTACCTTGTCTTCTTTTTATAAAGTTGAAAAAATGACAAACAAAGTATCAAGTAAAACCATAGCTGATTTTGGAAAACAATGGACCAATTATACTGAAAATACAGGGTATTACGCTTCAGTAAACGTCCTCGACGACCTTTTCGGACCTCTGATTGACAAGGAATCCATAAGCGGAGAAATAATAGCAGACGTGGGCGCAGGTACGGGCAGATTCGTAAAGATGTTTCACGAACTCGGTGCCAAACACATTCTGGCACTGGAGCCATCTTCCGCAATAGATATCTTAAAAGAAAATACCCGTCACCTGGAAAATATTGAATACCTGCAGACTACTGCCGATTGCCTTCCTGCTGACAATTTTAATCTGATCTTTTGCATAGGTGTACTGCAGTTCATTCCTGAACCTCTCCGTGCACTTAAGGCTATGGGAAGAGCGCTTTCACCAAACGGTCGTCTGTTCTTGTGGGTTTATGGACAGGAAAATAACAGGGTCTACCTGTCCCTGGTACGGCCTATGCGTCTTATTGCAGCCCGATTGCCACATCCATGCCTGGCTGCTTTGAGCAGCTTGTTGTTGCTTCCTGCCAATCTATACTCTTTTCTTTGTCGCTATATTAGTTTGCCCTTAGCAGAATACATGCGCAATTATTTTACACAGCTAGATCAATATAGCAGAAAACTGGTGATCTATGATCAACTTAATCCACGAATGGCACGCTATTACCAAAAGGAGGAATTGCAGAAACTTTTGGAAGAAAGTGGTTTTAGCGATATTCAAATGCACCATAGGTTAGGTTACAGTTGGAGCGTATTAGCCAGCTACAAAGGCAGTTGATCAACATTTCCCCCAGGCCACTAAATTGGATGGCATCCCCAGAAGTCGATACTTGTATATAGAAAGTTCCACCTCTGGAGGAAACAGGTCTATTAATTTGTCTGACGTTAGCAAATTAAGATTTTCTGTCCGTGACCAGAACCCCAGTCCGATACAGCGCAAGATGGCCTGATGTATGTGTTGTGGTAGCCAGTGGATGAAGGGTAAAATGGTATGAAACTCTACTGGAAACCAGCGATTAGGAGTAGTAATAAAAAAACGTTTGCTTACGCGTAACAATTCGCTTACAAAAACCCTTTGCTGTGCATAGTCTCCCACATGTTCCAGCACGGCAGAACAAAACACTATGTCAAAGGCATCATCAATAAAGGGCAATGTCTCACCACTGGCCCGCACAAAAACGCAGCCGGGGTATTCCCTTTCGAGATACGAGGCGTCTTCAATGCTTGTGGTAACCAGCTGTTTTTTATACGGGTAAAACCTTTCGAAAAAATTTGATTCTATCAGGGTGTGGTCAGGAGTGACACCAACATCCAGGATCCGGCATGAAGGCGTGGGTGTAATAAATTCCATAAATAGATCAAATGTTCTTCGCCGTACTCGATAAGAGATCCGGGACGCCAGCCCACGCAGGGGATGTCCGATCGAAAAATAGTCGATTGCTTTTGGGTTCAACGCTCTAGACCGAGGATAGCCAACACAAAACCTGAAAATATTGTCTGGACACCAAGGGTAAGTCCTGTCACAGAAGTGATAACCGTGCGCAGGCTATCTTGATAAGGCAAAGGACCAAAATCCACTGCCTGCCAGGCAAGCACGGCTTTAGCAAGGCAAGTAAGCCCTCCCAGGATGAACAGCAATCCAAATCCGATGCCCCATTCCACAGGTCGTCCCTCGATGAGTCTTATTAAACGCGGTTTAGGGCCTGGCAGTAAGCCGGTATTTGCTGCATAGATCTTGACAAAAAGCGCAAAGGTCAATGTCTGGAAACCCATTATCAGTGACACGCTGGAGACCAAAAGGCTATTAAGGTCGAAGGTCACTTCACCGACCCTCAGGGGACCAGGCAACAAAATCAAAAATCCAAGGCCTCCTAGAATAGTAAATAAGATGCCAGGGATCAAGAACAGCCAGTTTGGGCTGTAGAGCAGCATAAAACGCAGATGCCGCCAACCATCTCGCCAACTGCGCAAGTGAGACGGCCTCGAACGTCCGTCGGGACGCAGTGTGACAGGGATCTGACCGATCTTTAATGATGCCAATGTAGCCTTGACTACCATTTCAGAGGCAAACTCCATCCCGCCAGCACACAAGCCCAATGGCAGGATGGCCTCTCGCCGAAATGCACGCAGACCGCAATGAAAATCATCCACAGGCGCCCTGAAGAACAATCGACCCAGCCCAGATAGCAATGGGTTGCCGATCCAGCGGTGCTTCCATGGCATAGCACCTGGCTCGATAGAACCGCCACCCTTGGGCAGACGGCACCCCATGACCAAATCATAGCCATTATGCAAAAGATTCAAGAAATGCGTCAATTTACCAAAATCATAGCTTCCGTCCGCATCTCCCATGATTATATACTTACCCTTGGCGGCCTCGATGCCCGCCTTGAGGGCATGACCATATCCCCTGTGTGCTACCTTAACAACCCGCGCACCAGTCTGAGCTGCCAGGACCTGCGAGCTGTCAGTGCTGCCATTGTCCGCTACTATTACCTCTCCGGCAATATTTCCCTTATGTAGAGATGTAAATGCCTCCTCAATACAAGCCACAATTGTTTCAGCCTCATTAAGGCAGGGCATGACTACAGAAATTTCAATATATTTGCTATCCATAATGAAAAAAAAGCCTTGAATCCTATACCGGTATCTTGATATATTAAAAATAATAATTATAAAAGCCTTTTTCTCATAAAAATTCAACATGTTATATTTTAACAATACAATGAGCAGGAGGTCCTTTCATTTTTTTTTAGCCCTTAAAAACTCTAAAAAATCCTCTAATTTCTGAATCTTGCAAAAGCTTCAGTATAATTATAAACTTTTTTGTCGTATATTAACAAAATGAATGTCCTAGAAGTCCAAAACATAAGCAAGGTATATAACATGTATGCCAAACCCGTAGATCGGCTGAAGGAGATAGTTACACGTCGTCCCTGTCATCAATCTTTTGCCGCATTGGAAAATATTTCGTTTTCGATCCCTCTTGGGAAAACATTAGGTATTATCGGTGACAACGGGGCAGGGAAGAGCACACTCTTGAAGATTCTGGCAGGTACCTTGACTCCTACAAGTGGCGAAGTAATTAAACATGGCCGGGTAGCGGCGCTTTTGGAGCTTGGCGCTGGATTCCATCCGGAATTCACTGGGAGACAGAACATCTATCTTAATGCAGCCCTCTTAGGACTAAGCCAGAAAGAGATCAGAGAGCGTGAAAAGGACATCATTGATTTTGCTGAATTACGAGAATTTATTGACCGACCAGTCAAGAACTATTCCTCGGGAATGTATGTAAGGCTGGCATTTTCCATTGCCACTACTGTAGATCCCGATATCCTTATTATTGATGAGGCATTGAGTGTGGGTGATCAGCATTTTCAAAAAAAATGCATAGACCGAATGACAACCTTTCGTAATAACAAGACTATTATATTTTGCAGCCACAGTATGTACTTGATAAATGAATTGTGCAATCAGGCTATTTGGCTGGCAAACGGACTAATGCAGAGTTACGGTATGACACCTGATGTAGTGGGAGCTTATTTGAATTATCTGGAAAAAGGGGAAAGGGAAATTGATACACAACCCGAACGATGCGGGCTGAGCCTACAGGGGGTTACCGCGCTTCCGGAAGTGATTATTCAGGACATCCGGGTCCTCGACTCTAATGGAAACATGCTGGACCGCATCGAGCAGTTCCAGGAGATTGTAATACAGATCAAAACAAAACGTTGCGGCCCCTCTCTTGAGGGTCATCTCGGCATAGGGATTATCCGATCGAACGGTCAACTTGTTTTCGGAACCACTACAAAGGAGTCGGGTCTTGAGCCCATATTATTCGAAGGTGAACAAATCACAGAATTCACCATCCCTTCACTTCCCATTCTCCATGGGGTCTACCAAATCAAAGCAGTAGCAGCTGACCGATTCACGCTCAAATATTTCAGCGAACTTGTTACAGGCGATATAAATATTTTTTGTGAAAGACCGGAGTTAGGCGTGTTCTGGATCGAACACAAATGGCAGATTCCAAACCCCAAAAGCTCGGATTCCTCGGATTAATGCTATAAGCTCATGACGCAGGGCTTTCGTCATCCCAGTACATGAAAATTTCGTCTATATTTGGAGTCGAAGATCCTGCTAAAGCAGGATGTGGGGCGGTGGCTAATTCAAAAAGTATTTTCAAGGTAATGCGGGAAAAATCATCCTTGTCACAACCCTATTTCCACGGATTTGATTATCTGAGAGCAGTCATGTCGGTTGCCATAGTAGCATGGCATATTCAGCTATTTGGTGCGTCCAATCTCTTTGACCTGAAAAATTTTGCAGATCATAATATCGTTCTTTCGGATATCATCAATTTTTATTTTTTGTTGCTGGCGGTTCCCGTGTTCTTTTTAATCTCTCTGTTTCTGTTTTTTCAGAAAATCGTAATTAACCGTTCTTATTTTAAAAAAAGGATAACAAGGTTATTGTTGTTGTATCTTTTTTGGGTTGGGTTATGGCTTTTGTTGTATGGATGTTTAACCAATTTTTCGAATATATTTCCCTCCAGCTTCAAGGATATTCTCATTTCTATCATTTCGGGTTGGTCTTCTCTTTATTATTTCTTTTTTTCTCTTATTCTCTTGACATGTATTGCTTGTGCTATAATCCGCTTGCCTGATTACCTTTTGTGGCTGTTGCTTGTCATATGTTCGTCTCTATTATGGTGTTTTCCCTTGATCGTAAAAATATATGGAGAATATCATTTTCTCGTTGCTTATTGGAATCCTTTTAATTTTCTTCCCTATCTATTTATCGCAGCATTATTCCTTACCTATTTTAAAAAAGGCTATTTGAAGCCCTCTTCCAAGTATTTTAAGCTTCTTATCGTGTGTTTATTTTTTGTTTTTATCACTACCGCCATATTTGAATGGCACTGGATCAGAGACATAAATTATTTCAAATATAATGCCATGGTCATTCCGCCCTATACCAGGATATCGGTTGTTGTGGGTGCCACCTTATTGTTTTGCCTTTCTTTTTTCATTAAAGGGCCTTCGGGTTCCGGCATCAAATTTTTATCAAATTATTCTTTGGGACTATATTGCCTGCATGGCTTTGCAAGCATTTTTTATATCAAATTAATGGGATGTCCCAATGACTTTCCGGGAAGATTTCTTGAATTT
The DNA here is from genome assembly GCA_019310825.1 of Deltaproteobacteria bacterium. GTDB lineage: Bacteria > Desulfobacterota > Dissulfuribacteria > Dissulfuribacterales > UBA3076 > UBA3076. The sequence goes on from JAFDDO010000034.1 coordinate 16,331, forward strand.
CTCGTAGTCATGGTTGCTTCTCTTCTCAGCACTGTCGTGCTCTTCAATCGTCGCCCCTTTTTCCTCAGGTCATAGACAATGAAGCACTATGGGAAAAACGATCGAATTATATTACTACAACTCTGTATCTTGCTTGTATTCGGTCTTGCCTATTCATTCGTCATTCCGCCGTTTGAGGCCCCTGATGAGGTAGCCCATTTTGCAAGGGCATACGGCATAGCCGAGGGTCAATTCATCCTGCATGATCATCCGGCAAAACTCGTGCAATTCATAAAGGAGGTCCTTGAAGAACGGCATAACGCACAATCGTTGCCAGTGCTCGGGTTGATGACTGCTCTCCTTGAACAACAAGACGGCCGCATCCCCAACCTGGCGTATAATTCATCCCTCTACTCCCCAGTCCCATATCTTTTTCACGCGCTCGTCATCAAAATTTTGATGTTTTTTGGAGATTCAAAGACAATTTTGTTAACGACATTTTATTTTTGCAGGATCCTTTCCGTTTTTCTTTTCGTGTGCCTTTTCTATGCAGCCTCAACGATGTTGCCTACCGGAGCCTGGCCGCTATTCTGGACAGCCATAACCCCTATGGCCCTGTCTCAGACAGGGGTTGTAAGTACCGACTTCATTGTATATGGTTCGGCATTTGTCGTTATCTCTGCCGGCATCGGAAAGCTGGACGGTAACTTCCGTCTATGGTGTTTCATTGTCTCGGTTTTTTTCTTGCTGATGACAAAGGTTACCTACGTCCCGCTTTTGATGATTCCAGCCTTCTCCATGCTGTTGGCCAAAAACGGGGAAAAGGGTCCGGGGGCCAAGGCGTTTCTTGGGGGAATGGTGATCGGATTGGCCGGCAGCATCACCTGGAATTATCTTCTGTCGCATTTCGGGATTTATGAGGCCTCCCTTCAAATAGCAAATAGAATAAGCAACCATTCCGCTATAGTATTGAATCCATGTGCCCAGTTCGCCTTTATTGTTCATTCCCCGTTTGAGTTCATTAAGGTGATTTTCCACACCTTATCAACCAGCGGGGTCAGCCTCTTTCATCAATTCGTCGGAGTTCTCGGTTGGTTGGACCTGCCGATTCCCTTTTTCTTTGTCTTCCTGTGGGCCAGTGGCGCATGCGCGTCTGTCCTTGTTGCGGAAAGGCCGGGAAATCTTTCTGAGAGGGCCTCCATCATTCATGGGATGATCTGTATGTCCGCCGCGACATTGACCTTTGGGGCGGTATGTGCGAGTGCTTACATCATCTGGATGCCCGTGGGTTCGATGACAATAAATCTCCAGGGACGGTACTTTCATCCCATAGTTGCAGCTATTCTCGTTGGTGCGGTCTTGATGAAACCGTTTAATCTAAAGCTGCGCTTTGAGACCATGACGAGATTCGGTCTGCTCTTTGTCTCGGTATTGATAAATCTGGTCGCTGCACATGCGGTTCTTCATAAATACGGAGTTTGGTGGAGCGGGTAGGATGGCATATTCATCCAAACAGTCGCCGATCATAAAAGATGTCTTGAGCTTAGTTGTGACCTACCAGGGTGAAAGGACGATCCAGAAATTGATCGAATCGTGTCTTTTTGAGACAGGGCATCCTGTTTCCAGGATACTTGTAATTGACAACAATTCTTCGGACAAGATTATGGAGAAACTTCAACGCTATAGGAACGGCTTGCTGAGTGTGCTAGAAATGCCTAGGAATGTTGGGGTCGCCGCTGCCTATAATCTGGGTCTGGAAAGGGCTCATAATCTGGGAGTACGGTGGCTCTTCATTCTCGATCAGGACAGTGTCTGCGGAAAAGGACTGCTGGCACAAGTGCTGAAAACGGGCTCATCCCTGAAGGAAAAGGGAAGGAAGGTCGGTGCCGTATGTCCCGTGGTAAAGAGTGTACAGTTTCCCGACAGCATTCATCTACCTTACAACTGGGATTCGCTCGGTTTCAGCCCGGTCAGTGTTTCTCGGACTTCAGGCGATGCCTTGGTCCGCATCGATTCATGTCTAACCTCGGGCACCCTTTATAATGTTGAGGCGTTGAGGTCTGTTCAGGGTTTCAGGGAAGACTATTTCATTGATTTCGTCGATCACGAATGTCACCTGCGCCTGAGACAGCAAGGGTGGGAAATCTGGTGGGACAGGGGATGTGAATTGTTTCATCGGCTTGGAAGGAGACAGAAACAAACGGAGCAGGGTCTTTGGGTTGAACATAATCCTGAACGCTATTACTATATGGCGAGGAACATGCTGGACGGGCACTGGCGTTTTGGCGGATGGCGTGCATCCACCTCTTTTTTGCGGGGCATGTTAAAACATATGGTATGTATGCTGCGCAACGGGGAGGAGCCTATGAAGAGCTATTACTATATTCTGAGGGGGATCTCGGATGCGTTTTTGGGACATTTTGGGCCATTCGATTCAAAGTCTTGATTATGGCTTTCTCCTTCCTGCCATGGCGAAAACCCCCCTTTTTGTTGGAGAACGATTGGCCAAAATCAGGGGAGTTTTCAACTTTTTTTTGGATTATGACTGGCGATCTGTGGCCCTAGGGCATCGATTCGTCCGTAGCGGAACCTATCAGGCAATGAGTTTACTTTCGCCGGGTTCCGGCAGTCTGGGTCGCATGGTGGCCACTCTTCATCGTTTTATCCATTACTCCAGAGAAGAATGGGAGGCTTGTCTTCTTTCAGGGAAGTATATACAGACTATTTTCAGACAGAGCACGTTCAAGGGACTTGATAAGCTTCTTGAGTATCAAAAGGATGGCCGAGGCATTGTCCTCCTAACCTGTCATTTCGACAGCTTTGTCATGGGCATCATTCTCCTGGGTATGGCTGGCCTTCGCGTCAATGCCGTAAGTTCCTCGGTGGTTGAGGATTCCCGCGTACACACTTCCGTTCAGAAATTTTACTACGATAAATATCGTAACATGGAAAAGTTTATGAACGGGGGAAAGGTGGTTCATTTTGAAAGGAATCTTCGTTTTTTCTATGGTGCGCTTAAAAGGTGAGAGGCGGTGGTCATCCTGGCGGATCTGCCTGCTACATCGAGGAAAACCGAGGTAATTGTTCCTTTTTTGGGTGGTACAAGGCGAATGGCTCCCGGCGCGTGGCGGATAGCAAAAAAGACGGATAGTGTTATCGGTGCCTTTGTTTGTCTCCATGACGCCCCGGGCGACTATCGCGTTCTTTGTTATCTTGCCGGAGATAAGAGACCGGCTGATCCTGCAGGGGCAATGACGCCCATATATAAGTTTCTGGACCAGCAGATAAGGCTTCATCCAGAACGATGGTGGGCCTCCGAACTCCTGCTTCAGTACGAAAGCGCATGAAGGTTCCGTTTTGGTGCATCTGTCAGATTGATTCCAGCCTTACCTTTTCACAGGAAGAGCTTCTGGCAAAAAAGATGGGGATACCGCCTTGGAAAACAGGGAAGGTAGACGCTTCAATACCTGCCGCGGCTTGGGCTGCGGAGATAGGATCGGAACATCTAGGCCTCATATTTGATCAGGAATTCTGGTATGGTCCGGAACTTTGGGCACAATGGTTACATGCCCTTGAAAGGGAAGGAACCGGAGGCATCATAAATGCCCCAGTTGGAAATCAGGACCCTTCGTGGCGTAAATTTCTTAAACCTCAACCATATCTCACACTTAATGGACTTGAGAAGGCGTCGAATAAAAAGGGACGGGAACGCTGGTTCATCAGACCTTGTATCAAGCCCGAGGGTTTTATGGTGGTAGTCGTTCCCCTGTCGTCTCTGACATCCCTGCCTTCTTCACTTCGCCTTGGGGAGCTTCCAGAATACTGGGCCGGGAGAGGAGAGAAAGTCCGCATATTCTGTGAAGGCTGGCTTCATGCTTTCAATGATGTGAGAGAAGCGGGAAGCCGTAAAGACCTTTTAGCCATGTGTAAATGGGAGGGCAAGGTTCTGGAATTAGGATGCGGGCGAGGTCTCATGGCCAAGTTATGCAAGAAAACGTTTCCCAAAGTAATGTGGTTTGGAGTAGATTTCCATCTACCGATCTTGAACCAGGCCCGCATGTGGATGGATGCCGCAGTCCAGGCGGATGTGCAAAGAGGGCTCCCCTTTACTGAATCTGTGCGTTTTGACCGGATCGTATGCGCTGACCTTCTGGAACATCTCCCTTATCCATGGGAGACCCTAGGGCTTCTCCGAAGTAAAATTAAGCCGGATGGGTTGCTGGTTGCATCCGTTCCTAATATCGGGCACTGGTCGGTGGTTGAAGATCTGCTTATGGGCCGTTTTGATGAAACCCCGGCCGGCATCATGTGTGTGACCCATCTTCGTTTCGGCACCAGAAAGAGCTGGCAACGTTGGCTTCAGGACAACGGCTGGCATACTTATACATGGGAAGAAGAAAAGCTGTCGGTTCCTTCCGGTTGGATTGTGCCGTCCCACACTCTTCAGGAAAGATGTGATATGGAAAGTTTGGAGACCATACGATACAGGGTGATAGCCCGACCGGTGTAAATAGCATATGATTACGGCTATTATCGTAAATTTTTATTCTGCGCACTATGTCGTCAGGGCAGTGAATTCATTGCTTTCATCAGAGGACAGGAAAAAACCGGATATCTGGGTGGTTGATAATAGCGAAGACGCGGCTGAGGCGGATTTTCTGAAGAGCAGACTTGGCGGTTGTTGCACGGTTGTCATTAATTCCAAAAATGTCGGTTTCGGTGCCGCCTGCAATCAAATTTTTGAACAGACTAAGAGCGAATGGATATTGCTGTTGAATCCAGACGCCTACATGGAAAAAGGCGCATTGGAAATCTTGCGCTCTTTCATGTATAAGCACCCCAAAGCCGGTGCCACAGGACCAATTATATATTGGGATGAAGGCCATAACTTTCTACTCCCTCCCAGCCCTTTGCCAAACCCATGGCGTGAACTGCTGACTTCCCCGGTTGACCATGTACGAGCCAGGCTGGCCTGGTTAAACAGTTTGTGGTGGCGGCATCAATCGCTAAGTATTTGGCAGACTGCAAAGCCCAAGCGGCAGCGAAATCTTTCTGGTGGGCATGTTCTGTTACGCCGAACGGCAGTAAACAGGGCAGGCGGCCTTTTTGACACCCGTTTTTTTCTATATTATGAAGACACTGATCTCTTTTTAAGGATAAGACATGCCGGCTTTGATCTGTTTGTGGTCCCGGAAGCTTCAGTTGTGCATCAATTCAGCGGCTGCGTACGCCACAAAGAGCAATGGAAGCGAGAGGAAATGGCCAAGTCCGGCATCCTCTTCATGGAAAAACACTATGGAAACCATATGGCCTACAGACTGGCTAAAAAGCGCAAGGCAGGGCCAAGTAAGACACAGAGTATGCCGATGATTACTGATCTGGGCAGGCCACAAAAGCCCCCGGTGTTTTCTGTACCCAAAAAGTGGTGCTCAGGCTGGCTTCTTGAGTGGAGTCCGAATCCCTTCATGTTCCCGGCAGCAGGGTATCTGGGTAAAGGTGACAAGGCCGTCTTTCCTCGGGAAGCCTGGTCGATCTTGCCTCCTGGCAAGCAATTCGTACGCTTGGGGTCCAGCCGTAATTTCTTGCTGCCTTTGAAAACCTGGCAATGGGAGAAGGAATGAGCACAGCAAGACTACCTCAGCCCTTTGGCTTTTACTAAATCCTCACTTAAAGTGACGACTTCCACTTCGGCTAGTGGCCGGAAGATCCTTGACGCAGGCATTGGTATTGTTTATTTCTCTTTGGACTCCTTTAAAGGGCTGAGAAAAATACGGGGGGTTAGAGAGTCCTTTAAGAAGTGTTGGACAAAAGTGGAGGATTTTATTGAACTCAGCAGGAAGGCGGAGAAGCCAATCCTGAAGGTGATCCAGATGGTGCGTTTGGAACTCAACCAGGATAGGGAACATAAGTGAAAGCTCGCTTTCTGAAATATGGAAGGACGATCCAGTAAAGAGGTATCGAAACCTGTTTAGTAGGAGACAAACCAGTTCTCTTTCCCTCAGTTCCACGTGTTTTCAGGCTCCTCGCAATTTTTCAAGGGATGTTCGGTTGTTTCTTAAAGGATGGGAGGAAGAAAAGCTGGTGCTGGGCCTCCATTCAAAATGTATATGTAATTTATGAAATGAAAGACTTAGAGATCAGGCCCTATGAATCTTCTTACTGGGAACAAGCCGCATCCCTCTTTGCGAGCAGCTTCGGGCATTCATGGTCGTTGGAGCACTGGCAGTGGAAGTACGGCGGCAATCCATGGGGAACTGGCAGGATAATGACCGCGTGGGAAAAAGGACGTATGGTGGGCTATTATGGGGCCTATCCAATAGAGATTCTGGACGATAAACATAGTATCAAGGCACTCCACATAGGAGATGTTATGACCGCGCCTGATGCCAGGAAAAAAAGGGTTGGCAAAAGGTCCGTCATAGCAAGACTTGCCACGGCCTTTTATAAGGTAATGTGCCATGATGTGGCATTCAACTATGGTTGTCCATCTTCGAAGCACATGCGCCTTGGAAGGCTCCTTCTGGACTATCACGACCTTGGACCGGTAGAGGCCTGGAGCTGTCCTTTAGAAGCGCTTGAACAAGCGGATAACAGGAGGTCCCTTCTCTCACTCTTCGGTATATCCAAAAAATGTAGCAAGGATGACGTTGAGGAAGTGGACGGCCCTGGACCGGACTGGGAAAAACTCTTCAACCAAGTCCATGGGAAATATGGGATGCTGATACGGCGTGATCTCGCCTATCTAAGATGGCGTTATTCTCTAATTCCAAGCAAGAAATATCGATTTTTCAGGGTAAGAAAGCGGGGAGATACCCTCCTCTGGGCCGTGCTTGAGAAGCAGGAAGAGAATTTAGCTTTGGGTGATTTTATGCTGGATCCGGCACATCCGGACTGTCTATTTGCTCTCTTTTCGTACATAAGGGCAAGCTGGTCTAAAGAAAAGGCGTTCAGCCTTTGGGGAGGGGATTCCCCGTCCTGGCTAACAGCGTTTTACAAGAAGGCTGGTCTCAAGAAAGAGAAACATCCCCTCAATATTCAGCTTGCGGCCACGATCTTTGATAAAAGCAACTATCCCCCGGAGCTAATTCAGGCCAAGCGCTATTATTCGATGGCAGACTTCGATCTCTTCTAAAAATAATTAAATGTTACAAGAAAAAGATATAATACCTTACACGCCAAGTGACATTCCTTCTGGTCCCTATTTGATCTTTGCCCCCCATCCTGACGATGAAACCATAGGCATGGGGGGGACAATCGCTAGGGCGACTCGTGCTGGTTTAGCTGTTTATGTGGTTGTCTTGACTGATGGGCAATGCGCAGGGAATCCGAAAAAACGCAGGCAGGAGGCAAAAAATGCCAGCCAAGTCTTGGGACTGACTGACATAGATTTTTGGGGGTTGCCGGATCGCGAACTTCACAAAATAAATGACATTGAATCACGCCTGAGCGTAGTCCTTGAAAGCGTGAAGCCCAATATCGTTTTTCTGCCATCTCTGCAGGAATTTCATCCAGACCACAGGGCCGCCACTTCCAAGATCTGGTCGATTCTTCAGAAACTGGACTATTCCGGTCAGCTCTGGACCTATGAGATTGCACGTCAGGCAGAGGCAAACCGGCTGATTAATATCACCGAGGTAATTCCAGTCAAGCAGCAGGCCATGAGATGCTATAAGAGTCAATTGGCCCTTAATAATTACGAGGCTGTGACTCTAGGTCTCAATCAGGCCCGTACATTGACTCTACAAGAAGGAATTACCCATGCAGAGGCCTTTTTTAAACATGATGGTTGGCAAAATTCATGTCCATACACTGCGTCTCTGACAAGGGTCAAATCCTACTGGCGGTCTGGCAGCATGGCCACAGACTTTCCCCTGGTATCTGTCATTATACGGACCAAGGATCGCCCCCGTCTGCTAAGAGAAGCGCTTACCAGTGTTGCTGAGCAGACATATCCAAACATAGAAGCGGTTGTTGTAAATGACGGCGGTCAGGATGTAGAGTCAGTTGTTCGTGATTTCAGGGGCGTCCTTGCAAAGATACAATATGTGCAGCATGAAGTAAATCGCGGTCGACCGGCTGCAGCCAATACTGGAATCCAAAAGGCTGAAGGCGAATGGATATGTTTTTTGGATGACGACGACCTGTATACCCCGCTTGCTGTCGAATTTTTGGTGGCATCTGCTACTGAAGACTTCTCGAG
>JAFDDO010000035.1 GCA_019310825.1 Deltaproteobacteria bacterium
AAGGAAAAAGGTAATCCAAAAAATAGGTTGGATTGTAGCAATATATGGATAATAATGGATGATCCCGCTGGAAAAACCCAATCTGATGCGTTGCTTCGATTTCCCAGCCTGCCTGTGCGTTGCACGCAGACAGGTCACTGCAACGTAGGATAAGTACTTCTCATGCCTGGAAAATTTCGCGCTTTGCATCTCTGGCTTTTTGAGCGGAATCATGTCTCATGGTTTTTACAGTGTAATCAGCCAGGAAAGGCAAAAAAACTGAAAAAATGTTAAAAATATCTAACCAAGTATCTATCCCTGATAGCGAAATCGAGATTAGTGCTATTCGTGCTCAAGGGGCCGGAGGCCAAAACGTAAATAAGGTCTCCACCGCAGTACACTTGCGCTTTGACATCATGGCTTCATCACTTCCTGATTTTTATAAGAAGAGGCTCTTAATGTTGAATGATCAGCGCCTTACAAAAGAGGGAGTGATTGTTATTAAGGCACAGCAATACCGTAGCCATGAAGCCAATAGGGAAGAGGCGTTGATCCGGCTCCAGAAGTTTATAAAAAGTGTGGCGGTAATTCATAAAAAGCGAAGACCTACTAAACCAACGCGAAGCTCCAACAAAAAACGTTTAGATCAAAAAACCAAACGAGGAAAGGTTAAGGCTTCAAGAAAAAAGGTTGGCTCTGGAAAAATTGAAAATTGAACAAACTACTAACCATGAACTACTATACACGATCCACAAATCACCACACACTATTCACAAAGGGAGTACGATCGTATGTTATGAAAGACGCATATATCAGGCAGGTACGGCTGCGGAAATCACATCATCTTTGTGTCCAACCCAAGATGGTATTACCCAAGCTCTATCGTGTTCCACATACTCCCAGGCATAGGGACGATTTAATAATTCCTGAGTCAAAACATGATGCAGGGCATGTCCGCTCTTTACAGCTTTTACCTTTCCTAAAATAGGCGCGCCTAAAAGATAAAGGTCTCCAATCAAGTCCAAAACCTTATGGCGGACAAATTCATCAGAAAACCGCAGGCCGCCACTATTGTATATTGATTTATCGCCCACAACTACAGCGTTTTCAAGGGACCCACCCCGTGCGAAACCATTTTCTCTCAGCAACTCCACTTCGCTGAAAAAACCAAAAGTCCTCGCCTTGCTGATTTGGCTCGCAAATGTTTGCGGCGTGATCTTGTCAACAAAACGCTGTTTGGCGATAAGGGGATGTTCAAACTCTATTTCAAAAGACACAACAAAATTCTTGCAAGGCTCAATACTCAGAAACTTATCACCGCTTGCCACCCTTATTGGTTCCAGAATCTCAATATATCGTATAGGCTCATCCTGGGCCTTCAGACCTGCCTTTTGCAAAAGAGTGAGAAATGGGGCAGCGCTCCCATCCATTGCCGGAACTTCGGGCCCATCAACCTCAATCAAGGCATTATTAACACCTGCTCCCGACAGAGCCGCCATTAGATGCTCAATGGTTGAAATAGACCCTCTTTCAGTACCTATGGTGGTTGCAAATCTGGTATCCACTACATACCCTGTCCGGGCTGGAATAACCTGTTCAGGGCTCAAGTCACTACGAACAAAACAAATTCCGGTATTGGCCGGAGACGGGTTTATTTTTAAAGAGATCTTTTCCCCGGAGTGCAGCCCTATACCAAATGCCTTAACAGACTTTCTAAGTGTATGTTGAAAATTGATCACAATTATTTTTCCTTAATAAAATAGAGTAGCAAATAAAACTAAACATTTTTAACAAAATATGATATTACCTTAAGCAAAAATAATGCCTAACATAATAACAAGATTTTTAGCTGTAATTTCAAGCAGTTTTAAAAGGGTGGGTGATCAATCATCAATCAAGTGAGTCCAGAAAGTCCGGAAAAGTAAGCAAGAGAGTGACATAAAAGTCTCTTTTTAAAAAGTGTTGGAGTTCCAATTCAAGTGGTAAGACCCAGACGACGAAGTGCACGCTCATCTCTGGACCAGTCCTTAAGGACCTTTACTCGAAGGTCTATATATACCTTTTTTCCCCAAAGCGATTCAAGCTCTTCTCTGGCAAGAATTCCAATTTTTTTGAGAAAATGAGCATCCTTACCGATAATTATTCCTTTCTGAGAAGGCTTTTCAACATAAATAGTGGCTGAGATCGTTGTGATCTGTTGTTCGGGATTATCCTCAATCTCTTCAACATTTACTGCCGTTGAATAAGGTATCTCCTGTTCTGCAAGCAAAAAAATTTTCTCCCTAATAAATTCAGCTACAAGATCATCTCTGGACTGGTCAGTAATAACTGCCCCGTTGAAAAACTGAGGCCCTTCAGAAAGCAATCTTAATATTTCGTCAAGTACATAATAAGCACCGCTTTCGTACCTGGCGGATATAGGCACGATTGCCTCAAAGGGATATGCATCCTTCAACTCGTCAATCATGGGCAGCAAGACTTCTTTTGCCACTTTGTCGATTTTATTTAGGACCAACACTACAGGCTGCCCGACCTTTCTTAAAAGGTCCAAAATGGCAAACTCCTGACCTCTACGTCTGCGAATTACGTCAACCACAAATACCACCGCATCCACATCTGCAAGTGCATTAGTGGCCCAACGCACCGATATCTTATTAAGAGGTTTATTGGATTTGTGAATCCCAGGTGTGTCCACAAATACAACCTGAAATTTATCTCCAGTGAGTATGCCCTTTACTTGACGTCGAGTTGTCTGGGGCTTGGGAGTAGTAATTGCTACCTTTTCACCAAGAAGTTGATTCAGGAGGGTTGATTTACCTACATTTGGTGCCCCGACTATTGCAACAAAACCTGAACGAAAGCCTGTCTTTTTCCCAAATTGGTGTAAGTCTGTATCCATCTAAAATCTCAAGTATGATTTCGCTGAGAATGCCTCATTTACTGCGTTGCTTCGATTTCCTGCCTGCCTGTGTGTTGCACGCAGACAGGTCACTGATACCGATCCTAAAATACGCCTCTTTCCTCGGAAATCTCGCACCTTGCATCTGGAACATTTTGAGCAAAATTCTGTTTCAGAACTTTTTGCTATGTAATCAAGTATCTAAAATACCCAGCGCCTTACGGGCGGCATCCTGTTCCGCCTCTTTTTTGCTCCGCCCACTGCCTCTTTGTAACACACGACCGTTAAAGTTAATTATTACCTGAAATGTCCGCTGATGATCAGGTCCGCTAACTTTTTCGATCTTATACACAGGCACACTATGAAAACGGCCTTGGGTCAATTCCTGAAGTTTGCTTTTGTAATCCTGACCGAGTCCTATGTCCACTGCCTGATCAAGCAAATCACCAAAGCACCTTTCAATAAAAGAAAAAACCTTTTCTATTCTACTGTCGAGGTAGATAGCCCCTACTACTGCCTCAAAGGCATCAGATAAGATAGACGGCTTCTCGCGTCCTCCGCTCCCGTCTTCACCTCTGCCCAGTCGTAGGTGTTTCCCCAGTCCGAGCCTTAAAGCCTGTGTGGCAAGCTGACTCTCGTTAACCAAAAACGATCTCATACGAGTTAGCTCACCTTCTCTGCACCTCTCCCCGTGGCGGGTAAAGAGAAGATGGCTGACTACAAGCTCAAGGGCAGCATCGCCAAGAAATTCTAAACGTTCATTGTCCAGGGCACCTATCCCATGCTCTACAGCATATGAACGATGGGAAAGGGCCTGTTCCAGGAGTTCAGGATGAACAAAATGATAGCCAAGGCTGATTTCTAAATCAGATACAGAATCTTGTCTGGGCTTGAAACTGTCAGATTCTTCCATTTATATCTTTAGGGAAATAAGAGCTGCCAAGAATTAAAAACTTTGCAAATGATACAATGTGATAGAGGCTCGATAAACATAATAATATCTTGTACCAGAATCTGAACTGAACAACAAGATCGACAATGGCCTTTTTATCAAACCATTATAATATGGATTAATTTTGCCTTGATTTCCCTTTCCTATTTTGGCATTCTGCATTAACAGACAAATCACCAGTATTCAATTATGTTGGCATACTCTGAAACCCATGTCCAGTGTTCAATGAAAAATGAAAGGAAGATATCATGCGCAGTGACCGAATGAAAAAAGGTTTGGAACGGGCACCCCACAGGGCGCTGTTTAAGGCCATAGGCTATACTGACGAGGAACTCCAAAGGCCCTTAATAGGCGTAGCAAACTCCTTCAACGAAATTATCCCTGGCCACATACACCTGCGTCAGATTACAGATGCAGTCAAGGCAGGGATTCGGATGGCAGGAGGAACTCCTATAGAATTTGGTGGGATTGGTGTCTGCGACGGCATTGCCATGAACCATTTAGGTATGAGGTACTCTCTGGCCAGCAGAGAACTGATAGCTGACTCAGTCGAAGTCATGGCACAGGCCCACCCATTTGACGGCCTTGCACTTGTACCGAACTGCGACAAAATAACTCCTGGTATGCTGATGGCAATGCTTAGGCTCAATATTCCCGCCATAGCCGTAACCGGCGGTCCCATGCTGACAGGAGACTGGAAGGGACAAAAGGTCAACCTGATTTCCGTATTTGAGGGGATAGGTCAGGTGAAGGCAGGAAAGATGAGCGAGGCTGAACTCTGCGAAATCGAGAATGAGTCCTGTCCTACATGTGGCTCATGTTCCGGGATGTTCACAGCAAACTCGATGAACTGTCTCGCTGAAGCCCTTGGATTGGCCCTTCCGGGAAGCGGAACTATTCCAGCGATATCGGCTGCAAGGATTCGCCTCGCAAAGATCGCCGGCGCCCAGGCGGTCCGCTTAGTGGAAATGGATTTAAAGCCAAGGGACGTAGCCACGCTGTCTGCCTTTAAAAATGCTATTGCAGTAGATATGGCACTGGGGTGTTCAACCAACACAGTGCTTCATGTGCCTGCAATCGCTAACGAAGCGAATCTGGATCTTCCTTTGGAAACCTTTAATGAAATCAGCGCCAAGACACCTCATCTATGCAGCATGATCCCCGCTGGCCCGCACAGTCTTCAGGAACTTGATCTGGCTGGAGGCATCCAGGCCATAATCAAGGAACTAGATAAACTGGGAATCATCGATACGAGCATAAAAACAGTTACAGGCTCCACGGTTGGAAAAAATTTTGAGCATGCAGCAATAAACAATATGGATGTAATCCACACTGTTACTGACCCGTATCACAAAGAAGGCGGCATTGCCATACTATACGGGAATCTTGCTCCAGAGGGTGCTGTAGTTAAACAATCTGCAGTAGCTCCGGAAATGCTGAGGCATAAGGGTCCAGCCAGAATTTTTAACTCAGAGGATGAGGCATACGACGCTATTTTGAACAATAAAATCAAGGCCGGAGATGTAATAGTGATCCGCTATGAAGGGCCAAGAGGTGGACCGGGCATGCCGGAAATGCTCTCCCCCACGGCCGCTGTAGTTGGGATGGGACTGGATAAAGACGTCGCCCTCATAACCGACGGCAGATTTAGTGGGGGCACCAAAGGTGCAGCGATCGGCCACATATCACCTGAGGCTGCTGACGGAGGCACAATAGGTCTGGTCGAGGAGGGTGACATTATACAAATCGATATCCCGGCCAAGAAACTGAGCCTTCAAGTCGCTGAAAAGGAGTTGGATCAAAGACGGAGCAGTTGGAAGCCGATGGAACCGCGCATAACTCAAGGATACCTGGCACGGTATGCAAGACAAGTAAGTAGTGCCTCCAAAGGGGCTATAGTGAACTGAATAGTGCCTATTAAGCACTTCAAACTCAACTAAAAGTTGGATTCCATTTCACTACATAATTGAGCGGGTGACCTCCATGTCAAGAGATGCAAAAATCAGCAGGACTACAAAAGAAACTGACATAAACTTGAGTCTTAGTATAGATGGCCAAGGTAAGGCCTCCATAAACACCGGAGTGGCCTTTTTGGACCATATGTTGACGCTTTGGACTGTGCATGGCTTCTTTGATCTGGATATCAGGGCCAAAGGAGATCTGGAGGTAGATGCACATCATACGGTAGAGGATATAGGGATATGTCTGGGAAAGGCTTTGACCCAAGCCATAGGGGACTTGAGTGGTATAAGGCGGTTTGGAAATGCTACCATACCTATGGAGGAAACTCTTGCTTGTGTAAACCTCGATATCTGCAATAGGCCCTATATGGTTTACAAAGTAGGTTTCCTTACGTCCAAAGTAGGCAATTTTGATACGGAACTGGTTGAGGAATTCTTGCGGGCCATGGTGGTAAATAGCGGCATGACTCTCCACGTTCAGGTACCTTATGGAAAAAATAGCCATCATATTGCAGAAGCGGTCTTCAAGGCCTTGGGCAGGGCTATTGATCAGGCAACACAGTTTGATTCCAGATTAAAAGGCCCTCTTTCCAGCAAAGGGACGCTATAGCTTTCATAAACAAGGATTGTTATTATAGGTCTATAAGGCTAACAAATATGAAAATTACAAACTTTAGAACATTCCCAGCCATTTTCACTTTTATGCTGTTATTTTGCCTGATTGCCCCTCTCTTGTTTTTGCAGGGATGCAACGGCTTTTTTCAAAAAAGGGGTGGAACAAAGCAGACTCCGCTTCCAGTGCTAAAACGGATTGCGGTTCTTCCAATGGACCGGGCATCTTTCCAGCCTAGTCTGGAAAGACCAACCTGCCTTTTGAACGGCTCCTTACCTGAGGTCTACGAGATAACGCCGGACGCAAGCGGTGAAGTGACTCGTCTTTTATTTCAAAACTTTCAGGGTGATCAAAGGTTCTTGATTGTGTCTGAGGGCCGGTGCATAGGTCTTTTGAATTCTCAGTTAGCTACAGACATAAAGGCTTCCAAGCTCAGGTTGATCCAGGCATTTGGCGAGGAACTCAAAGTAGATGCTGTATTGTACAGCAAGCTCTTCAGGTTTGAAGATCGCATAGGCGTGGAGTATTCGGTCAAAAAGCCTGCCTCTGTGGCCTTCACCCTCCAAATAATCAGGGTTTCAGACGGAGCAACACTTTGGCGTAATACGTTTGATGAGACACAACAGGCATTAATGGAAAATCTTCTAAAAGTCAGGCTGTACAGGAAAACAGGCTTACGCTGGCTTACCGCCACCCAACTTGCAGACTATGGTCTTAACCACGCCGCTGACGAACTCAAGAGTCTCCTTCCCTGATTTCCGGCTGGATGGTAGTTATTCGCTCCCTGCCAAAAAGTGTGAACGGTTATGCCAAATGAAAATATCAACTAGCCAGGTAGTTGAATTCCTGGAAGGCCAGCGTTTTATCTGCGCTCAGTGTATTGCTAAGAAGGGAACCAGATATCACTTACTGACCCATCTCGGGAGAGAAATAAACTTAGCCTCCAGCCGTTTTATCCATGTATCTGCACGGCAATTATCTGCTAAAGCAAGAGATATCCGTGTCAAGAAACTACACGAAATTTATGCCAGCAGAGAGGCGCTGAAAGAAAAAATCAACATTCCTGAACTCTGGGAACTGGTTCAAGACGAACAGGCACTCTGGCCTCCGGGGAAACTTGCTGAACTTGCATTTGACCAGACAGTAGTGGGGCCGGACCATGAAGCCGCCTTTATTCGGGCAGTAATAGACGATCACACGTACTTCAAATTTAGGGAGGGGATGATAAAAGTCCAATCTCCTGAGGCTGTCAAACGAATTCTTGATCAACGTGCCAGAGAGGCAGAACGTTTTGCACGACTTATCAGGGGAAGCCAGTGGCTTGAGGACCTGTGGTCAGACAACTCATTAAAAAAAACCGGGGCCATTAAAGAACTTGATGACCCGGATATTTCGTTCTGGATATCAAATATTAAAAACTTCTGTATAAACGGAGACGAGTCAGAGCAAGCCGTTCTGGTTCGCGAACTGTTCAGACAGGCAGGCATTACTAGCCTCACAGCCCCCTTTAACACCCTTATCAAGGCAAAAATATGGGCTGAAGAAGAAAATCTTGAGTTGCTCAGATATGAAATAAATACCGAGTTTTCCAAAGCGGTCGTCCAACAGGCGGAAGCGCTGGCTGAATTCCCGGTAGATGCAAAAAAAGAAGCCAGGGAGGACCTGACCGGCCTCCAAACTTTTACAATAGATGGACCGGAAAGCCAGGACCTTGATGACGCATTGAGCTTTAGAAAGGTCAATAATAAATGGGAAATCGGCATACATATAACCGACATCGGGCTCCAGGTAGAGCGCAACACCCCTTTATTTGAAGAAGCACTCCAGAGGGGAACAACCATTTATTTGCCGGACCGTAAAATCTCAATGCTCCCTGAGATACTTTCCCAGAAGGCTTGGAGCCTTGAGATGGGATCGGATCGCAGGGCGCTATCCTTCTTTATATATTTGGACCCGAAAGGAAACATCCTCTACCAGCAAATAGTCCGTAGCGTAATCAATATTAAAGAACGCCTCACATATGAGACGGCTGAGGCAAGAATAACGAAAGGACATCTGTTTCACACTCTCTATGAACTCTGCGTCGCCCGCCAGACCAGAAGAATTGAAGACGGCGCCCTTCCTCTGCCCATCCCCGAACTTGTCATACAGGTTGATGAAACTGGAGAGGTAGAAGTGGAGCTTTCTCATCCCGGGCCGGGCCGTTTTCTTATAGCAGAATGCATGATTCTGGCAAATCTTGTAGCAGCCCAATTTGTGAAAAATCATTCTATCCCGGCACTTTACCGAAGCCAACCTCCACCAAGGGACCGCATTATCTCCGGGAACGAAACTGATCTGTTGGCCAATTTCAGGCAAAGAAGACTCATCAGTAAAGGTAATCTAGGAACTGAGCCTGACATACATCACGGTCTTGGTCTGGATGTATATACCACTATAACTTCGCCATTAAGACGTGGGCTTGATCTCCTTATGCAGCAGCAGATTACTCACATGCTTGCAGAGGGAAAGCCACTTCACGCAAAAGAGGACCTGATAAAATTTGCTATATACCTCCAACAGGGCCTTAATACTGCTGCTGCAGTACGTCAGGCAAGGGTCCGCTACTGGCTGTTGAAACACATGGAAAAAAGGAAAGGTGAGCCACTTGACGCATGGATACTGGACACAGGTCGCAACAAGTTGCTGGCCGTACTTTCGGATTACCTTCTGACTGTGGAACTTCCGTTAATACCGGGGCAGAGATACTCCTGGGACCAACTAGTCAAGGTGCAAATCAAAAAAGTCAACGCCAGGGAAAATATTTTAAAAATGGACTGGAGACACTAGAAACTTGGTAACTGCTCAAAGGTTCAGGGTTCAGGGTTGCTTTCATTTCGCCGGCCCTGCTCATAAGCCAGCAAGTACTTGATGAAACCACGAATGGCAGCGCGGGTGCGTCAGGCATGATCATACACATACTGAAACTCAGCTTTCGTTATGTATTGTTGATCCAAGCTCTCTAACCTTGAACCCCTGAACCCTTGGACCTCTACGATATTTAGTTTAGGTATAAAATTATGAAAAATAGGAATCTTCACAGAAATATACTTATAAGCTCAATTTTGTGTTTCGGCAGCCTGACCGGTCTGGCGGGCGCAGCAGTCTATTTTGATCCAACTCTTATGAATAACTGGATCGGCCCTGCCATTCTGGGAGCCCCTCCGGCAATTGGGCTGATCTTCTATCTCATAGCAAGATCATGGCCAAAAGAAATGACTCCTTCTCAGGACGCGGAGAGAGCTACTGAGCCCGAAGAAGAAAAAATTACAACAAGTTCCGAAGCAGCACCGCCTCCGGACAAATCTACGGTCAAGGACGATTTCAATCACCAAATCACCAAATCACCAAATCACCAAATTCCTCTTGCCTCTGAGATCGCTATAGTCCAGACTTTAGGTTTGCTTCAACGGGAAGGCAGGCTTATTGACTTCCTGCAGGAGGACATAGAGCCTTATGACGATGCCCAAATAGGTGCAGCAGTCAGGGAGGTCCATCGTGGATGCAGGGCCGCACTAAAGGAGGTTTTTGGACTCTCGCCTGTGCTTAAGGCCACCGAGGGAAGCCAGGTGGAAATAGAGAAAGATTTTGACCCTACTCAGATCAAACTTATTGGCAATATCCAGGGCAATCCTCCTTTTAAAGGAACACTCCGTCACTGCGGGTGGAAGTTCACTGAAGTACACTTGCCCGAATGGACAGCAACGGAGAAGACCAACGTCCTGGCACCTGCTGAAGTACAGATATCGTGAGTGAGTCCCGATACATTGTCGGCATAGACCTTGGTACTACCAACTGTGTCCTTTCCTACATAGACACCCTGGAAGAAAATGACCTAACAACAGCCCCAATAAACATCTTTCAGGTACCTCAACTTGTAGCCCCGGGAGAAGTCGGTGAAAAGGACCTTCTCCCCTCCTTTATCTATCTCCCCACTGATCAGGAAAAGCAGGGGGAAAGACTCACAATGTCATGGAATCCGTTTGGTGACCGGGTAGTCGGAACATACGCCAAGTCCAGAGGAGCAGAGGTCCCTGGGAGGCTTGTTGTATCTGCCAAGAGCTGGCTATGTCATACCGGGGTGGATCGCACAGCCCCGATTCTACCTGCGGACGCCCCGGAAGATGTGCAAAAACTCTCCCCAATTGTGGCCTCGGCCTCATACTTGCGCCACCTTAAGGCAGCTTGGAACCAGACTGTTGCCAAAGAAAGCAAAGATCGGCTGGAAGAACAGGTTATATATCTTACCATTCCCGCATCCTTTGATGCAGTGGCCAGAGAACTCACAGTAAAGGCCGCAAGCTCAGCAGGCTTTGATAACATTACACTCCTGGAAGAGCCTCAGGCCGCCTTTTATGCCTGGCTCCACGCACGCCGGGATAGATGGAAGGAAGAAGTGGGTCCTGGTGACCTTATACTGGTCTGCGATATAGGAGGAGGCACCACTGATTTCAGCCTGATTCGCGTCACCAACGAAGACGGAGAGCTAGGTCTTGAGCGAGTAGCAGTGGGAGATCACATACTCCTTGGAGGCGACAACATGGATCTTGCCCTTGCATACAGCCTCAGCGAAGGCTTGAAAACCAAGGGTACCATGCTTGATTACCTCCAGTTGCAAACACTCTGGCATAATGCCCGTATGGCAAAGGAAAAACTCCTTGCAAATCAAGAAATTTCAGAAGTCCCAGTTGTTATCCCCGGGCGGGGATCAGGCCTTGTAGGCGGCACGGTCCGCACCGCCCTGGGAAAAGAACAGGTGGAATCGTTGCTGCTTGAAGGTTTTCTCCCTGCCTGTAAAAGCAGTGAACGGCCTCAACATCATCCCAGAATCGGTCTCCAGGAAATGGGGTTGCCCTACGTGAGCGATACGGCCATTACCAGACATCTCGCCAGGTTTCTTGATATCCATGCAGATAAATCCGATTCTTCCCAAGGTGTGCCGGGGCCCACTGCTATCCTGTTCAATGGAGGGGTATTAAAGCCCCGGATTTTACGCCGTCGCATATTAGAGACTATCTCTCCATGGCTGCATGAAAAGGGATCTCCTGAACTAAAGGAGCTTGTGAGCCCGGATCTAGATCTTGCTGTCGCGCAGGGTGCGTCATATTACGGCCTTTTATGCAGAGAAGGGGGACTCAGGATCCGGGGAGGTATCGCCCGTTCATACTACATGGGGATTGAAGTCGCCAGGCCTGCAGTACCCGGCCTCCCTCCAGCCATAAAGGCCCTCTGTGTTGTTCCGCAGGGAATGGAAGAAGGCAGTTCGGTCTCCCTTCCGGAAAGAACTTTCGGACTCGTAGTCGGACAACCTGTGGAATTTCGTTTTCTGGCTTCTACTATCAGACCGGATGATAGTGTTGGAGATCTGATCAATGACTGGGATGAAACCATAGAACCCATAACGACCCTTCAGACATCCATGGAGGCGTCAGGGATTGAACCAGGAACTGTGATACCTGTTCAACTTGAGGTCACGGTCACGGAAATAGGCACCCTGGCCTTGTCCCTGGCTTCAAAAGAAAAAGACCTCCGCTTTGATCTGGAATTTAATGTGCGTGGCTGAGTATATTATTTCATGTCATCTATAATCCCATTTGACTCACGGGAACGTCTCCTGACCCAAGCCAAGAAATATATATCTGATCCAGGACTAATAATTGCTGAAAAGGATCGGGCAATACCTTTGTTACTGCGGGCACTCAAGCTTGGGGAGCTTAAACTCAGACGAGAAATTATCTTATTATTGGGAAGCTTTGCCAAAGAGGATGTGTGTTGGCCATTGTATGAGATTATGTGCGACCCGGAAGAACCGGACGAATTAAGAGATCAGGCAGCTTTACACCTCAGCGTAATAGGACCCTTCCTGGATGACCCCCATGCCCTGATCAGAAAATTGATTGCAGACCTGAAAAACCCTGATACAGATGTTAAAGTCCGTGCCATATTAGCCCTGGGCTGGGAAGGCAATATGGGAGCAGCTTTAACCCTGATTGAATGTCTCTATAACCTTGATGAAGAGATACAGGAAGTAGCAGTCACTGCGCTGTGTAATCTAAAGGACAGCCGTGTGATTGGGCTTCTGTTTGACAGGATGCAGCATTGCTCTCTGGATCAGAAAAGGGCCATCCTCTTTAATCTATGGAGGTTCAAGGATAAGCAGAAAGAAGTTACTGAAATTTATCGAAAAGAACTTGAACGTGGGGAACCTTCCCTAAGACTGGACATACTCATACTCCTGGGCCAACTAGACAACCATATTGGCCACGAGGAGCTCTATAGCTCCTTCCTTAAAGATCCCAATTCAAGGATAAGAGCCCTTGCCCTTGAGCGCTTGGGTGCCATGAGGTCAATAGAACTTGAGCATGTTCTCCCTTTTCTGGACGACCCTGCCATGGAGGTTAAAAGGACGGCCATAAGTATCGTCCAAAGCTATAAAAAGTAAAGGTTGAAGGCTGAAGGTTGAAGGCCTTTAGGGATAAATCATGAGCGACTACACAAAACTTAGGGCATATAGTGTAAATAGACTGAAGGCTGTCAAGGATCCTCAACCTTCAGCCTATCCACCTGAGTAGTTACACACTAATTAGATGCAAGGGGAATCTCAAGCATATAATCTTCAACAGCAGGAAATGCTCGAAGGTCCTTGGCAAGAGCCGCCTTTAAGAAATTATTTACCCACCAGAAAATGTTTCTGTGACGCACCGCCTCCCTAAGCCTGTGCATCCTTTCATGCCTTTCCGATTGATCCATGTGAAATGCCTGATGAATGGCGTTGGACATCCCTTCGACATCATAGGGATTAAGCATGATAGCCCCCCGGTGCAACTGGACTGCAGCGCCTGCAAATTCACTGAGAATCAGCACACCATTTTCTTCCAGGTTGCAGGCACAGTACTCTTTTGCAACCAAGTTCATCCCGTCTTTCAGGGGAGTAATTATGGCGATTTCAGCCAGACGATAATAGGCCAAAAGCTCAGCGCGGTCCAGGCTCCTGTAGAGATAGTGTATTGGCACCCAACCTGATCGAGTAAACTTTCCATTTATTTCACCAACAAGACGGTATATCTCTGCTCTAAGCATCTGGTATTCAGGGACCTCCTCTCTGCTGGGGACTACGACCTGAACCAGGGTGATCTTCCCCTGAAGTTCAGGGAAGCGAGAAAGCGCGTCTTTAAAGGCTTCAAGCCTCTCCGGTATCCCCTTGGTATAATCAAGGCGATCCACACCCAGTATTATCTGGCGATTAGGTAAAGCCTCATGGAGATACCATGCCATATCGGACACCTCCTTAGATTCTGCATCCCGGACAAATGCATCATGATCAATACTGACAGGAAAGGCGCCTACCCTGACCCGCTTATCTCCCGCAATAACAGTAACAACAGACCCTCTTCCTGAAATTCTGATACCCGGGTTGATGTAACGAAGGCATTGGAAAAAATTCTTGCGGTCCCTCATGGTCTGAAAACCAACCAGTTCATATTCAAGGAGTGCCCTGAGAATCTGAGCCCTCCATGGTAATTTCATGAAGATGTCCGCAGGCGGAAAGGGGATATGAAGAAAGAATCCTGTGTTCCTTTCTATTCCAAGCGCCTTAAGGGAATGGGCCATATGCATGAGATGGTAGTCATGGACCCATATATAATCAGTCTCACTGCTGTGCTTTTTTGTAATCTCAGCGAATTTGCGGTTGACGTTGAGGTACTGGTGCCAATACCTAGGCTTAAAATTACAACGAGT
>JAFDDO010000191.1 GCA_019310825.1 Deltaproteobacteria bacterium
AATCGCTATGCTGAGCACAAAAATTGGAAAGTGGAGGTTCTGAACGCCCATTTAACCGGGGGCGGTGGATTCAAGGAAATTATTGCTCTTATCTCCGGAGACAGGGTT
This sequence comes from Deltaproteobacteria bacterium, assembly GCA_019310825.1. GTDB lineage: Bacteria > Desulfobacterota > Dissulfuribacteria > Dissulfuribacterales > UBA3076 > UBA3076. The sequence continues at coordinate 109 of JAFDDO010000191.1, forward strand.
TACAGCCGACTGAAATACGAAAGTGGCACCCACAGGGTCCAGAGAGTACCTGACACAGAGACCCAGGGACGCATACACACATCGGCCGTCACTGTGGCTATACTGCCAGAGGCCGATGATGTGGACGTGGATATTGATCCTACTGATCTTCGGATTGACGTTTACCGCGCGTCGGGAGCAGGGGGGCAGCACGTTAACAAGACAGAATCTGCAGTACGTATAACCCACCTGCCCACAGGACTGGTAGTACAGTGTCAGGATGAGCGCTCGCAATATAAAAACAGGGCCAAGGCCATGAAGGTGCTTTATGCCCGTTTGCTGGATTTAAAACGCACAGAACAACAATCCCAAGTCTCAGATGAACGACGAAGCATGGTGGGCACAGGGGACAGGAGTGAGCGTATCCGCACCTACAACTTTCCCCAAGGCAGGATGACCGACCATCGAATAGGCCTCACCCTTTACCGCCTTGAGGCTATAATGCAAGGGGATATTAACGAAATCATAGAGGGACTGGGGACTCACTATCAGGCGCAGGCCCTGGCCCAAAGCTCAGATGACAATAGCCCAGGCACTCTTCGCGGCCACTAAACAACTCTCTCGCGCTCACATAGAAAACCCGCAACTGGAAGCTGAAATTCTGCTTGCCCACCTTCTGGGAAAAGAACGGATCTGGTTTTACCTCCATCCTGAATTTCTAATTGAAGATCATGTAAATAAACAGTATGTGGCCCTTGTTGAGCGAAGGGCCATGCACGAACCCACTGCCTATATTTTGGAGCAGCGGGAATTCTGGTCCCTTCCTTTTCGCGTAACCAGGGATACTTTGATACCCAGACCTGAGACCGAGCTGATTGTGGAAATCTCCCTTGCCCTTGTGAAGCAGGAAAGATGGCATAGGCCCTTTATCCTTGACCTAGGTACGGGTTGCGGCATACTGGCAATAACACTCGCCTGCGAGATTCCGGAAGCCGCTTTAGTGGCAACAGACAGGTCATTCCTTGCACTGATCGTAGCATATCAGAATGCAAAAAGATTCGGAGTGAAATCAAGAGTAAACCTGGTACAGGCAGACTGGATCAAGCCCTTTAAATCGTGTGAAACCAGCATTTCCCCGCCTGAAAAAGGAATAGCTAGCGCAAAACAGGGATTTCATCTGGTTGTGAGTAACCCACCTTATGTGGCCAATAAAGACAAAAGGCTCCTGGCAAAAGAAATATTTAAATATGAACCGGAGGGGTCACTCTTTAGCGGAAAAGATGGACTTGAGGACATTGAAAAACTTATCAAAGCCGTTCCCCAGGTACTTCGCAAAGAAGCATGGTTTATCTGTGAAATTGGACACGATCAGGGGGAACAGGTCATCCAGATGATCAGAGATACCGGTATGTATAAATGCATAGAGATCAGAAAAGACCTATCAGGCAAAGACAGGGTCTTAATGGCAAAAAGGACCTGAATAAACTCTCAACATAAATCAGGCATGATTCCGCTGAAAAAACCCAATCTGCGGCGTTGCTTCAATTTTCCAGTCACTGCAACGTACGATAAGTACTTATCATTGCCGGAAAATTTCGCGCATTGCATCTCGGACTTTTTGCAATGTAATCAGGTACTGAAACCGCTATAATGTAATTAAGTAAAAGAGCCAGATCAAATCTGGCTCTTTTATACAGTTAAATCAGATTGTTAGCGACGCCTACGTCTGGCTTTACGACGTCTACGTTCAGCCTCCTGCATCTTGCGTCGTTTTTTTATACTTGGTTTTTCGTAAAATCGACGATTTTTCAATTCCCGCTGAAGCCCGTCAAGCTGCATCTTTTTCTTTAGCACCTTGAGGGCCTTTTCCAGGCTTTCCTGGACTTCTACCACAATCGTCAAGGGTATCCCCCCTTCCTGTTTTGGATTAACTAACTTACTATATCTTCCTTAAATACAACCTGTCAATGTGCATATGATGATTTGTGCATATGATAATTTTTCACTTAGCAGATATGTTCTCTGTCTCTATGACCTTTTTGGCACCGCGATAATCCTTAGGGTCCAGGCCATATTTCTGAAAGAGTTTGTAAAAATCAGCCCGGTAGTAACCCGCAGACTCAGCAGCTTTGCTAACATTCCCTTTTGTGATCCTGAAAAGGTCTTGCAGATATTTTTTGATGAACTGGTCTTTGGCTTGTCTTAGGGGAATCTTTTTTTGTGGCAGGCAGCTACTGGCCAGGGACGTATTTGCAAACATTGCGCTGGTTATTGTGCTTCCAGTAGAAACGGCAACAAGATATTCAATCACGTTTTTCAACTCACGGACATTCCCCGGCCAGCTATATGTTCGAAAACCATCAATGACATCTCCCTTGATTTTTTTGATATCCTTACCCATCGTGGTTTCGTATTTCTTAAAAAAATGTTGCATTAACAGGAGAATGTCTTCTTTCCTTTCCCTCAAAGGAGGAATATTGATTGGAACCACATGAATCCTGTAATACAGGTCCTCTCTGAAACGACCTTCTTTAACCATTTTACCGAGGTCCCTCTGGGTTGCCACAATCAGTCTCACATCCACCTTATGTACATGGTCGTTCCCCAAGGGTTTAATTTCTCCGGTCTCTATGACCCTCAGTAGCTTGGCCTGCATGGCCTCGCTCATCTCCCCAACCTCGTCCAGAAACAACGTGCCTTTATGGGCCTTTCTGAAGAAGCCTGCTTTGTTGCTTACAGCACTTGTATAAGCTCCTCTTACATGTCCAAAAAATTCGTCTTCCAGTAACGTCTCCGGGATGGCTGCACAATTAACAGCCACAAAAGGCTCTTTGCTTCTTGGGCTGTGGAAGTGTATGGCATTAGCCACCAATTCCTTTCCAGTTCCTGATTCACCGTAGATGGTTATGGTGCTTTCAATAGGGGCAACCTGGACTATCTGCTTGAATACGGCCCTTATCTGTGGACTGGTGCCAATCATATCCGCGAACTGGAATTGATCCTCCACTATACGTTCAAGGTCAGCCACCTTTTTCAACAATTCTCTCTTCTCAATGGCCTTTTCTATTTTTAAGGCCAGGTCCTCATGATTTATTGGCTTCTCGACATATGAGAAGGCCCCGGCCCTTACAGCCTCAACCGCCTTCTTTATAGTGCCATGGGCAGTGAAAATAATGGTCTGAAGATCAGGATCTATCTTAAGACACTCTTCCATAAGCTCTATTCCGTCCATTTCGCTCATTTTTTGGTCAGACAAGAGAAGATCAATTTTCCCCTCCTGACCCTTGAATATCTTGAGGGCATCTATAGGATCTGAAGCCGTAATCACATTTTCATATCCAAAGAGCTTGAGACGCATTTTTGTCGTTACGAGTATGTTTTCTTCATCATCAACGAGAAGAATCAGGGTTTTTGAAGTAGTATTTTTATCCATTGGTCTGATATGGGAAGTATTGGTCATTTCCTTTTCTATTATCATTTCCTGTTGAGAGAGATGTTTGAGTTATGTTAAAGTTCAAAATAATGAAATGATTCCGATGAAAAAGGCCAAACTGCGGCGTTGCTTCAATTTTCCAGTTACTGCGACATACGATAAATAGGGCTCATTCTTGGAAA
>JAFDDO010000192.1 GCA_019310825.1 Deltaproteobacteria bacterium
AGCAATGGAGCTTAAACAGCTAAAACGTTTGGGGAAATATCAGTGGGAGATCCCCATGGATAAGGACATGAGGGTACCCGCCCTTGTCTTCGCCAGTGAGGACTTGGTTTCCGATATGGACGAAAAGGTCCGCGAACAACTCAGCAACGTTGCCTCATTGCCGGGGATTGTTAAGGCTGCCATTGCCATGCCTGATGCTCACTGGGGCTATGGTTTTCCCATTGGAGGAGTAGCGGCTTTTGATCCGGACGACGGCGGTATTATCTCAGTAGGCGGAGTCGGCTATGATATTTCCTGCGGGGTCAGAAACCTGCTGACCGGTCTTACGCGAGACGAGATCCTGCCCGTTCTTGAATCCCTGATTGATAGACTCTTCCGGGTTGTTCCATCCGGTGTAGGCTCTGAAGGCAAGATCAGGCTTTCACCTGACAAGTTGGACGACGTCCTCACAGGAGGAGCACAGTGGGCAGTAGAAATGGGTTATGGGCTTCCCGAAGATCTGGCCCACACTGAAGAGCAAGGAAGACTGGAAGGGGCTGACCCCTCTTGTGTCTCAGATATTGCCAAACGCCGCCAGTATCGTCAGATTGGGACTCTTGGTTCAGGAAACCATTATCTGGAAATACAGTACGTGGAAGAGATCTTTCACCAGCCTTCGGCCAAGGCATTGGGCTTAAAACAAGGAGATGTAGTGGTGGCAATCCACTGCGGCTCCAGGGCACTGGGGCATCAGATCGGTACTGATTACATTCAGATACTTGGCAAGGCCGGCAAGAAGTATCATATCCCAATCAAAGAAAGGGAGCTTGTGTGCGCTCCAATAAAATCTCCTGAAGGAAAAAGATATTACAAGGCCATGGCCTGTGGGGTAAACTGTGCACTTGCCAATCGGCAGGTAATTACTCATCTCATCCGCCAGGTTTTCCATGAAATATTTCCAAAGGCAAATTTGAAAAACCTTTATGATGTCAGTCACAATACATGCAAGATCGAAGAACACAAAATAAACGGCAAGGTGAAACGCCTTTATGTCCACAGGAAAGGGGCTACCAGAGCCTTTGGTCCGGGCAGACCCGGGTTACCCGAAGCATTCAAAAACGTCGGTCAACCTGTGCTCATAGGTGGGACCATGGGGACCTGTTCCTATATTCTGGTAGGCCAGGAGACCGGGGAAGCCATGGCCTGGGGTTCTGCTTGCCACGGCGCAGGCCGTTCAATGAGTCGAAAGGCCGCACTGAAACGCTGGAAAGGCCGGAAGATAATCGCCGAATTGGCCCACAGGGGTATCCTCATACGGGCAGCGAGCTACCGGGGTGCGGCTGAAGAGGCACCTGAAGCATACAAGGATGTTACAAGGGTAGTGGATTCCACACACAAGGCAGGACTTGCAAAAAAAGTGGCAATGCTGAAACCCATGGCCTGTATCAAGGGTTGATTCCTTTTGGACGGAGTAATTTCGCCACTTTTTCAAAAAAAACAGGGATATTATCCTTGCCGACATGCTCAAACATACCAATGGATACTATCCGGTCATAGGTCCCCTGCTCTTCGCCAGGAACCTCCCGGTAGTCCTGAAGCCGAATCTTCGCCTTACCAGACAATCCCTCCTTCTCTATACGCCTGCATCCGAGCTCATACTGATTCTCAGCAAGGGTCAGCCCAACAGTTCTCACTCCGTAAGATCTGGCGGCTTCCATCACCAGGCTTCCCCAACCACACCCGATATCGAGCAACCTCTGTCCAGGCCTGAGTCTGAGCTTTTGAAGCGTGTGATGTAACTTCTGTAGCTGTGCCTGCTCCAGGGAATCATCGGTGCTACTGAAATATGCACAGGAGTAATTAAGGCCTTTGTCAAGCCATAGCTGATAGAAGGAATTGCTTCTGTCATAATGGGCCTGCACGTCTTTTTTTGTCTGTTTTAGACTCGCCTTACGCTTTAAATTCAGCCAACAGAAACGGGCCTTTTGTGCTGGTGAAAACTTGGAAAAAAGGTCTTCTTTATAGGCCAGGCTCATCACTTCGCCCAGATCCCCGTCCACCTCTATTTCACCTCTCGCATACGACTCTCCAAATCCTATGGACAGGTCGCCCAGAATGGCATCCAAGGCCTCTGGTATCTTGAAATGTATGACAAATGACGGAGTCTCTCCCCCAAAAGATATTTCAGAGCCATCCCAAAAACGCACCTTGCCTGAAACTGAGGGATCATTGACAAAAAGGGACGAAATTAGACTTTTGGCATGTTTGACTTCCATGCCTTCTTCCCCCTGTTAACGTAGTTAACTGGCTGGATCTAACCCTTAATGTAGAAATATAATACTTTATTATTCTTTGTCACTTTAACAAAATTATTGGGATGAATTTTATGATGTTTGTGGAATTGTCTTAAAATATAATCAGAGCAAAGCATCTGCTCCTTCAGGACACGGATACTGCACTATATTTCCTTCAAAGGTGCGGAATATTGCCTTATCTTTGCTGAATTCAAGCAAATATGAAGGTATCATCAGGGCCTTTCCTCCACCACCAGGAAGGTCAACAACATAGTTCGGAATACACAGACCACCTATCTTGCCCCACAGCCCCTGAATAATTTCCACGCCCTTTCTAATATCCGTTCGAAAGTGATCTGTTCCCTGCACTGCATCACAGTGCGAGGCACAGGTCTCGTATCACTTCCAGAGAATCATTGACCCCTTTTAACAACACAGTCTGATTAGACAGTGGTATCCCTACCTTGAGGAGCCTTTCGCACGCCTCTGTGGACTCAGGTGTGATTTCTCTTGGGTGATTGAAGTGAGTATTTATCCAGAGGGGACGATATTTCGCCAACATTTGACACAAATCGTCGGTTATGCGCATGGGAAGCACTACAGGAATCCTGGTACCAATACGCAGCACCTCCACATGAGGAATTTCCCTAAATGCCTCTAAAAACTTATCCAGCAGCCTCAAAGGCATTGTAAGGGGATCTCCCCCGGAGACTATGACTTCACGGACGTTGGGGCTGCCTGCAACATAGTCCACCATACGATAAAGGGCATCACTTGTACTGCCGGCCTCTGAATTTATCCATGTACGTTTCCTGTTACAGTGACGGCAGTACGCCGCACATGTGCCGGTTACCATTGCCAATACACGGTCAGGATACCTGTGAATCAGACCAGGAACCGGCATGTGAGCCCGTTCGGCCAGAGGGTCTTCTTCTGAACCTGGAAGGGAAAACCTGATCTCCCTTGGATCAGGAATACACTGCTTCCTGATGGGATCATTGGGATCTGACCGGTCGATCAGAGACAGATAATAGGGCGTAACAGCATACCTGTATAATGCTATGACATCTCTATAAATCTCTTTCTCAGAATATGTAAGTTGCAAAAACTCTGACAGTGCATCAAGTCCCTTAATCCGATTTGAAAACTGCCAGCGCCAATCAGACCACTGTTCTGTTTGGCCTCTATTCATGATTTTTTTCGTATATCCTTCCCTCAACAATCAACCATATTTAATTGTCAATCAACTGGATTACTTCCGTGAAATCACCTATGAATTTCTTTGAAAAGACCAATTTTGGTGATAAATTTAGAGTTTTTTCAAAATATTCCTTTGATTGCTGATACATCTTTAGTCTTTTATAACAAATGGCTATATCACATAAAATCTGAGGAATCTTTTTATACTGAGGATCAATTTCTATAGATTTTTCAAAATACCCAACGGCATCCTTATGATTTCCCAGATCCATGCTTATCTTCGCCATATAAAAATAAGGATTTAGTTTTGTGCTGGGACGATTAAGCCTTGCGCCTGGGATTGTAACCGCTACTGCTGGTATTTGAAGTTCAGAACAAGTAGTGTTAGTTAGAATTACTTCCAGATTATCCTGTTTAATTAAACTTACTGCCTTCTCTATTTCTACTTTAAAATCTGAATGTTTGTAAGTAGATATTTTATCAAAAGGGATAGCGTCTTTATTTTCTATTAAATATGAAGCCTCCTCTAAAGTCTTAAAACATGGAAAACAATAAGTAGGTCCCCCAGGCTTTTTATGTTTGTTTTCTTTATAAATAATCTGTGCTCTATGTTGAGCCAGCTCAATCAGGGCACGAATTAAGGCAAAATCTCGATTCAGATGTGCTCCTGCCGCGTTATATATCCTGACTGTATTTGTTGGTGGGCTTGAATCATAAGCAAGGACACTTATAGTTGGAATATTTAATCCTAAGGAAAAATCCTTAATATAAAGCTCAATACCAGCGTCAAAGAATTTATTTATCAATGACTTTGCGATATGATAATCAACAGAAGAAATATCAATGGATGGTGTAGATAACTTCCCTTGTATGACTCTTGAGATATTATGCCTTTCTATTACCTCTCCTATTGCCTGAAGTATTGCCTCCTGTATTGTATTTCCACTAGCGAATCCTGTAGTGCCATAGATAAGATAAAACCAGTGTAGCGGAAAAAAAACAGGCTTATTATGTGTTAAAGAAAAGGCTTCTATCCATGGAAGGGGTACTTTCTTTAAGTGTTTTAATATCTCGTCTGTTTGATAAATAGAGGGTAAAGGTAAAAGTAGACTTAATGGATCTAATGCATTTTCTTTTAAGTCGTCATAGCTGGAAATGATAAAAGGCCCTCTTTTTTTTATAAACCGCTCGCAACTATAGCGTTCGATAGCCTCCATTAATGCACTGGCCTTTGCCTGCTCTATAGATACACCCTTCCCACAACTATCACCTATTCCCAAATTTGACTCAATCTCACAAATAAAGGCAGGTATACCTATTTTATCAAGTTCGTCTATGCGTGAAATAGCGCTTAAACTGAACAACTCTTTTTGCTTCAGCCTATTCAATGCGGTTTTCACAGTCTCTTTTGGAATGAAGGCTTTGTCCTGGCCAAATGTATAATGTTTAAGGCAAGAATGTATCATATCGACCTTTTTAATATTATGAGAAGTTAATTTGTTTCGGCAGGCAATTCTATTGTCAGTGTTGGTTTCATGATCCAAACTTCGGTAAGATAAAATAACACTATGGACAGGAATGACAAGGGAGCCTCTTTGCTAAACTCCGTCTTTGGTCGGAACTGGCGTTCCGAGATCAAGGTCCCGACGGATGCTTTGCAGAACAACCCATTGATATTCTCATATTATGTAGGCAGGAATTCAAGTCACATTGACGTTTTTTCATAGCAGGCTTAGAATGTCGTCATGATGAGAAAGGCTGGATTGGACATGACGGATTTTTCGGCATGTTATAACCCAAGTTGAGCGATTAGCTGTTAGCCATTAGCGTTTAGCTTTGAAAAATCAAGATATTACGTTAATTAGAAATGACACCCAACGTGTGAAAGTTTGTAATAGCAAAATATCCTGTAATCATTAAACTAATAGCTAACCGCTAAAGGCTAATCACTCAATTTAGATATAAATCACTGCATAGAGGACTAATAATTAATTTTGGGGTGCCTATCATGACTGGAAAGCGTATAAAACGTGTACACGTATTGGTAAGTGGACGGGTTCAAGGAGTATTTTTCAGGTCAAATACAAGGGCTGAAGCTAAACGCTTAGGGCTTAAGGGATGGACAAAGAATCTTCCCGACGGCAGGGTCGAACTTGTGGCCGAAGGAGCTTCATGGGCTGTGAACGAGTTGATAATCTGGTGCCATAAAGGCCCTGATTACTCAAGGGTAGACAAAGTAGAATCATATGAAGAGACACCAAAAGGAAAGCATGATGAGTTTTCAGTCCGTTTTTAATAAAACCCTTGCAACCCTGGTCAGCGTTTTTCTGCTATGCGGGTGCAACTCAGTTCATTTAGACCTTTTGGACATAGACCCTCCTTTATGCCTCAATGACCCTACCCCTTTAAGAGTTCTGGAAGTAAAGCACTTCAAGAATAGCATGAAGGCTCACTTCGGACTCTTCGGACTTGTAACCTGGAAACAGCCACCTCTTAAAAAAGTTCTTGAGGAACAATTAGATGAATATGGGGGTAATGGGATAATAAACATAAATATAAAAAGTAAAATCAGCCCTGTGGATATGCTGCTTGGCCTTCCGTTTTTCCCTCTGTGGTTCCCTTGTACCTATATTGTTGAAGG
>JAFDDO010000036.1 GCA_019310825.1 Deltaproteobacteria bacterium
TTCAAGACGTCACATTAATAAAAATAAAAGGAACAATACTCTATGTTGAAGGTCTTGATGCTATTAATGGAAGTCCTGTACTCGACATCAAATTAAGAATAAATCCAATAAAAAAGGGTAAATAGGTGATATACAATTATGCTTACCTCCCTGGCCAATGTTCAAAATCCGTTAAGCATACTCTTAAGCCGTCCCGTCAAAAACCGAATGGGATAAAATGTCACGGGTTTAAGTTGTGAGGGTAGCGTGAACCCCGAGATGTCAAATTCCTCTGGTTGCGCCAGTGGATAACTCAATTCATGGATATGGGCTCCGGAGAGTCCCTGTTTTTGCGATTCCAACCACAGGGGTACATGGTGTGGCTGAAGCCCCAGAATAGTGTATAAGGCCGTGTCCAGGGCTACAGGGTTTGAGGATGCTCCAAGCAGGGACAGGTCGAACGGATCTCCGTCGATAGGACCGGTCCGTTGCATGGTCGTCACTCCGTCAACCAGACTCACAGTTTCCGGCAGGGCTTGCATAATTTCAATGAGTAAACTCTCAAAAAGATTGGACATATCACCGTATCGACAATGTGCCAGAGCCTTGCGAAAACCTACTACGCAACCGAAGAAATTTTTTACTGCCGCTGTGACTCGTAGCTGAGAGTGGGCTTTGAGTTTAGCCACATTAACGATTAAATCCTTCTCCAGGGCCTTTTGTGAAATACCTATGGATATCCCGGATGCAAGACGAATCTTCGTAGGTCGGCTTAAGTTGATGATTTCAACCGGCAAACCACTGAGCGCTTCTGCAAGACCATTTGCATTTGCCACCTTTTTGGCAGTACCAAATGCTGGGGAATCACCCACACTGACACTGGCCCCATAGTCCAGAAAATATTCACAGACAGCCCTGACCACAAGTGGGTGGGTAGTGGCCAGGTCTTTTTTCGGTGTGAGCAGATTGGGTTTGACCAGCAATCGAGCATCTCTATGAGGACGGCACTGGATAGTTTCTAAGAGCATACCCACTGATTTTCCGACAGGCTTCGGCTCGTATTTGCTGACCCGGCAGAGAGCCACTGAAATTGCCATAGATTAGTTATTCCCGTGTATTATTTTAATAAAAGATAATGCTTGATTTGCAAGCAGCATAGGCTTCTGGTCGTTCCTGTTAATCTTTTTTTCCATAGTCCTTTATAATCCATGATTTGGGCGCTGCTATCAAGATTAATTACACTGCAAAAAGTCTGAAACATGATTCCGCTCAAAAAGCCCGAGATGCAAGGCGTGAAATTTTCCATGACTGAACAAGACGTACTTATCGTACGTCGCAGTGATCTGTCTTCGTGCAACCCACAGGCAGGCTGAAAAATTGAAGCAACGCCGCAGATTGGGTTTTTTCAGCGGAATCAAGATTAAAATCTGCGGAGTGAGCATTGTCCAAAATCCAATATGGTTTTTGCTGAATAAATACGGCCTTTGAAACGATGTAACACACTTAAATTGTGATTAATTCCGGCACCCTCTGAAAAAAGTTTTTTATGTATGATGGTTGCAATAAATCAACATTCAACTGACTTATGCCGAAACATTATTATAAGAACATGAATAACCAGCACAGAATCATTCTGTCTGTCATTGTGTACACCAAGCAATAGAGGCTCAACAAATTATTTTGGACAAAAGCGAATTCACGACCCTAGGATTAAAACAGTGACTGACTACAACGATGTGATACAAGAATACGCTTTGGCTTCTTGGTCTGTACTTGAACGGTATAGAATAGAGGAAATCCTGAGATATGATCCCTTAACTATCACTTACAAGGCCTTTAATATTGAATTGGACCAACTCGTTACCATAAAGGAGTTCCTGCCTCAGGAACTTGTGATCAGAAAATCAGACAATGAGATACTTGCCAAATTTCCTTCCGATGAGGATGTATTCCAGAAGGGACTCAAATACTTCATGGAGGAAGCAGAAGCTCTCGCCAAGTTCACTCATCCAAATATTGTGCGGGTATTAAGGTACTTTAAGGCCAATGGGACCGCATACATGGTCATGTCACATGAGGACGGTGAGACTCTCCGAAGGCAACTTGACCGGATGGGGCCCGACAACACTATGCCGGAAGACCGGATCAAGCTCTGGTTGGGAGATATTCTTGACGGCCTAGAGGTCATACACGAAAAGGAAATTTATCACAGAGATGTAAGGCCGGAAACAATTTTTTTGAAAAAAGACGGCTCTGCCATGCTCATCGACTTCGGCGCCACACGTTATGCCCTTAACAGCGAATCCCATAGCGAAAATGCTGTTTCACCTTCCGGTTATTTATTCGAGGATTCGTACGTTGATGAAGCGGAAGGCAGGTTGTGGACAGACATTTATCAGCTGGGTGCTGTAGTTTATGAATGTGTGACAGGACAGGAACCCCCAGACATCCAAGTCCGGGGGCAATCGTCAGCAAATGACGAGCCGGATCCAATTCTGGAGCCATTAAAGCAAGCCGGCTATCGGGGTTACAGTAAGAATTTTCTAGACACCATAGTGCTGGCCATTTCTTCTAGTGTGGCTGATCGGCAGTCAGCGATAAAGGCATTAGCGAAGTTAAGGCTAACGAGTAACGAGCTCGTGCCGGTAAAGGAGAAAAAAGAAGATATTTTAGATGAAGAAATCAGTGTATCCGAACCTGATGAAGCCCCTGCCGAGGAAATTCTTTTGGAAATGGAGGATACAACTGAGCTCCAGGAGATCAAAGATGAGGAGGTCGGCGATCAGCCTGATATCTCTGAAGTTTTTCAAGCTGAAAACGAAAAGAAAACCCCTATAGAAACAGATGAAGAAGTCAGTGTATCCGAATCTGACGAAGCCCCTGCTGAGGAAATTCTTTTGGAAATGGAGGGGATACAACTGAGCGCCAGGAGGTCAAAGATGAGGAGGTTGGCGAACAGCCTGATATCTCCGAATTTTTTCAAGCTGAGAACGAAAAGAAAACCCCTATAGAAACAGATCAAAAAATCAGTGTATCCAAATCTGATGAAGCCCCGAAGTCAGAAGAAAAGGAAGTTGGAGATAAATCTGATATCCCTGAGCATGTTCAGATTGACGGCATGGGAAAAGTGCTACGAAAAGATAAAAAAGGATGTCTGCTTAAGGTAGGGTTGGTAGGTATCCTTGTAACAAGTCTTTTGGCAGCGGGTTTTTTCATCTTATTGAGACCTGGCCTGAAAGTTGTTAGCGAGCCAAGTGTATCTGCTGTCTTTTTAGATGAAAATTATGTAGGAGAGACCCCTCTTATTATTAGGATGTGGATGGGCGGAAAGCATATAATTAGTGTCTCTAAAATAGGCTATCATGGTTTTGAGCAAAGTATCAAAATGCGATTTGGAAAAACCCAAAATATTTATATAGAGCTTACTCCTGATGTCCATCTGAAAAATCTATGTGGTGGTCTTATGGTAAAGAGTTCACCTGTGGGAGCAACAGTATTCCTTGATGGAAAAGAAAAAGGCGTCACACCATTAAATCTAGAAAATGTTGAGAAGGGATTGCACATTGTAAAGGTTGCTAAAAATTGTTTCTCTTTAAAGGAAAAAAAGGTCGACATAACTGCATCAAAAAAGATAGATATTGATATAAAACTGGAAAGTCTATGTGGTAGTCTTGTGGTGAAGAGTACACCTGATGGAGCAATAGTATTTGTTGATGGAAAAGAAAAAGGCGTCACACCATTAAATCTTGATAACTTAAGGAAGGGTAATCTAAGTGTTAAATTAATTAAAGAAGGATTTGAGACAGAAAGCAAAATAATTACAGTTAAACCATCAGAGAAATCCAATTTCTCTGTAAAGCTCAGGCAACCAATAGCTTCTTCTGATGGCAGATTTGTAGATCATAGAAATGGCACCGTTACAGACACAAAAACCGGTCTCATGTGGACCCGAGAGGATAGTTATGTCCACCTTGGCAAATATTTGAATTGGGAGCAATCGGGGTCATACGTTAACAAGTTAAGCACGGGCGGATATGATGACTGGAGGCTTCCTAAGATAGCAGAGCTAAAAAAAATATATGAGATCGAGAAATCAAATACAGACAAGGATGGCGACATCATACATATTGATCCAATTTTCTCTAGTGGTGGGACTTTCTGGAACTGGTCGTCAGAAGAGCAGGGTAAATGCTGTGCTAAAGTCTTTCTCATTATCGATGGCAGCGTAATTAAGAATGATCGGATATTTTCCTATGAGAGGGGGGTACGCGCTGTTCGGCCATGAGTATAAAAAAATATTCTAAATCCTGAAATCATCCGCTAATGATTTAATTGCAGATGCCATTTTCATTTTGGCTAATCCGATACAGGCCTCAGAGGAAAGCACCAAGACCATGTGTATGTGAGCTTTGCCGGGATAGGCCTTGAATGGATCCTTGCCTTCATTTAAGCATCGCACAAGTAAATGAATACGATCCGTCTCTATATGTATCATTTCACAGCTACCAATATTCATTTCTTGAGATGCCTTTTGGGCATTAACCAGTATATTGTTGGCCAATATAGCGCTTTCCAATAAATTCAATTCTCCGGTCGGCAATATGACAAGTGGTTCACCGGTTGGTGTAAAAACCCCAACACCTGCAAAATCTATAATTGATTTAAACGGCTCTAACTTTTCTTGTGCAGTCATAATGCCTGAGTCTTTTGATTTATCATCTATTTCAGGTTGTAATACTAAATGTTCTCCATCTTCTTCTTCTATATAATTCTGTTTTATTTCATCTTCCTTTTTGTCCACCATGAAATCGATCTCTTCGATATCATCAATATTTTTTTCTTCAATATCCTTTGTCTCTTGTTCTCCAAGTTGACTTGAGGCTTCATCTTTAATTTTGTAAGACTCCATCAACACAAAAGAAAGCGGGGAGGTGATGGCCTTAGTCTTGTTTTCGCATGAATAATTAATTTCTATCTCCGTTTCATCCCAACCAATGATTTCATAGGCTGCCTGCTCACCTTCCGATGTCTCGGTCTTGGCGTTGATTAGTTCCCCTTCCAGAAAATACAGCCTGCCAATATGTTCATTGGACGTTACCGTAAGAGTACAGGTTTTCCTTTCCATTTCCAGAAACTGCAGGAACGTGCCTGGGGTAATGCCTTTAATAAAACCTTGGGAGTGGTCCCTCGCAACGTTTTGGCGGATGCTGTCTGCCAGCACATCGAAGTCCAGTGGTTTTTCCAGATATTGAGTGACACCTATAGTAAGGAGTTTTGCTTCCATATCCGGCGTGCCGAATGCTGTCATCACTATTGTCGGTATATCGGGAAAATGTCTGGTCAAATATGCTAAGAGCTGAAACCCGTCCATTTCAGGCATTTTTAGATCTGTAACAACCAGGTCAATTTTGGTGGAATTCAAGATTTTGACAGCTTCCTTTCCATTGAAAGCTATCAAAACATTGAATTCATCAGAATATGACTTAAGACCGTCTGACAGACTGAGCAGGAAAACTTTTTCGTCGTCCACTATTAAGACATTTTTCATGCTTGGTTTTCCTTTATAGGTTCAGAGATTCAGGGTTCACCGTTGAGGGTTACCTTATTGGATTGATGATTGATGATTGTTTTTGCGAGCTACCTCGGGGGCCGACTGCAATACGTCGATATTTTTAAATCGTTTTATTTTCATGCCTTCTCCATTCAGAACTCACGAAACAATGGCTTTAGGTTATCGGTGAACCCTTGATCATGAACCTTTAAGCCCTGATCTTTGAGCCCATGATTGGAAAATCAGGCGGTTTCACTATTATTATCCTGACCTTCCGGCACAGATATCGTTACTGTGGTGCCTTTGTTTTTTACACTGCTGATCGATATATTTCCGTTCATTTGAGCTAACTTTTTTTTCGTGAGTGTTAGCCCAAGGCCTGTACCTTGTAGCTTAGAAGTATAAAAAGGCCTGAATAGATTTCTTTGTTGTTCCCAAGTCATACCACATCCGTTGTCCATAATGTTTATCCATATCAAACCTTCCTTTGTTTTCACCGTTATGACAATTTCAGGTCTCTCAGAATCGTTAAGGGCATCATAAGCATTAATCATGATATTCAACATTACCTGCTGAAGTATCCTGGGATCAACACAAGCATACTTAACATCCTGAGAGAATATGGTTTTGATCTTAATATTCCTTTTCTCAAAGTCGTTTTTCACTAAAGGAAGGAATTTTTCCATAAAGGATGGCAGGTCTACATTACAGATATGCAATTTTTCAAACATATTGAAACTTTTTAAGGACTTAAGAAGGTATTCCATCCGGGATATCTCACTCAGAGCACGGCCCAGAAATTCCAATATATCTTTTGAAGAATACCGGTTAATATTTTTTTGCAGAACACTCAAGGCCATTTTCAGGGAATTAAGAGGATTGCCGATTTCGTGTCTTATTCCGAAAAAAATATATCCTATATTATTCATCATATTTGCAGCTTCAGCGATTGATTCAAGCCTTGCTTTCTCGGTAATATCACTTATGAATATCCAGAGATATCTGTTAGACACATTATAAACTGAATAACCTAAGAGCCTCCCACCATACCTCAGTTTTTTTGGAGACGGGATGTCCTCTATATGAATATTTTCTATCCTTTCGGCAAGAAGAATGGCACTGAGTGCTTTGTAATCTTTAGGAGTAATTGATTCAAACATATTAATGGCAATTTTATTCTGAAAAACAACGATTTTTTCTTTGGTGTCAAATGCGATTAAGCCTAGATTGATATTTTCCAAAATATTGGCATAAATACAAATCCCATGGCATAGTTCTTTGCTGAAAGGGCAATGCCTGTCACTATTATTCAGAGGCGTATTCATTGGTAGTCGACCGAAGTTGAAAAGCTGTCTCCTTTTTTAATTCTGAACCACCTGCCGGTGTAATTACGAGAACAACAGATCCAGATCCTCCCTGGACAGCTGCCGCAGCATATCCTGCCCACCACCCAGGATGGCGCTGACCAGTTCACGCTTCTTCTTCTGCAAAGCAAAAACCTTCTCTTCTACTGTTTCGGCTGTAATAAAGCGATAGGTAAATACTTTTTTGTCCTGTCCGATGCGGTGGGCTCGGTCGACTGCCTGAAGTTCCACTGCCGGGTTCCACCACGGATCTACGATAAATACATAATCCGCTGCTGTGAGATTAAGCCCCAGACCTCCGGCCTTAAGGCTGATAAGGAAGAGTTTTATATCTTCGCTGTCTTGAAAACGGCGTACTATGTCTTTACGTTTTGCCTGGGGTGTCCTGCCATCCAAGTACTCATATATTATACCAGCATCATCCAGAGAGCGACGGATCAGGCTCAGCATCTTGGTGAATTGGGAAAAGACCAGGGCCTTATGTCCACAAGAGATGGTCTCTTTTATCAATGTCATGAGATTGTCCAGCTTGCCTGATCCTGCGCTATCCTCTCCGATAATGGCAGGGTGATTGGCCGCCTGGCGTAGCCTGAGAAGTCCCTCCAGTATCTTTATACGGCTTCTGTTAAGACCTTGCTGTTCTATGGTTGCCAATATTGAGTCCCGGTAGTAGTCCCGAATCTGGGAATAAATCTCGGCCTGTTTATCGGTCATGGGACAGAGTATTACATGCTCCATTTTTCCCAGAATTTCCTTGGCTACGGCCTCTTTATTACGTCTGAGTAGAAAAGCCTTTACCATTTTTTTGAGGATATTCAGGGCCGTTTTATCTCCCTGGGCTATAGGTTTTGCAAACCTACTATTAAAGACCGCCATGGAACCCAGAAGTTTGGGATTTAAAAATTCCATCTGGGACCAGAGTTCTCCTACGTTATTTTCAAGCGGCGTGCCCGTGAGACATAACCTGTGTTTGGCCCTGAGTAGCCGCACTGCTTTAACAATCTGGGAGTTGGAATTTTTTATCACCTGGCTTTCATCCAAAATGATATAATTGAAATCCAAATTCTTGAGTGTCTCTATATCCCGTCTCACTAAACCGTAGGTAGTGATGACCAAATCAGCTTGATCTATTTCTTTAATGAGGTCTGAACGATTATTTCCTGAATAGGCAAGTATTTTTAAATCCGGGACAAAACGCTTCGCTTCCGCCTGCCAGTTAAATAGGACAGAAGTTGGACTCACTACAAGGGATGGCCCTTCTTTTCTATTTTTCATCTCTCCTGCTAACCATGCAAGGACCTGTACTGTTTTGCCAAGCCCCATGTCATCAGCGAGTATGCCTCCAAAGCCGAACTTTTTTAAAAAGGCAAACCAGCCCAGTGTATCCTTCTGGTACGGCCGAAGGACGCCTTTAAAATCAGCAGGTACCGGAAAACTTTCAATTCCCGAAAAGTCCTTCAGGGCATTTCTTATCTCAAGAAAACGCCGATCAACAGGTTCGATTTCATTTTCTTTCAATAAAGCGTCCAGGATCAAGGCCTGGGTCGATGAAAATCTGAGCGTTTTGCCGCGATTTTTATGTCCCGACGCAGCACCCATTTCAAGTACGGGCAGGTTGCTGGAAAGCCACTTTTCGGGAAGAAGCCCTGTACTTCCGTCACCGAGCTTAACCGTCTTTTCTCCCCTTAGAAACGCCTTAATGGCCCTCGGCAAAGAGACTACATGTTTTCCAAAGGATATTCCGCCTTCCAAATCAAACCAGTCTATGCCGGACGAGATACTTAGTCCGGTGATGTGACCTCCTCTGAAAGGCTTTCTATTTTGTCCCTGGACCCTCCAACCATCTTCTGTCAATTCTGATAGTACTTCAGCCGCACCTTTAATATCTCTTTGAAATAGCCGGTCCTCTTGTCGAAATCCCTTGTCAAATAATCCCTTTAGGATCTCGGATTCGGCATCTTTATTTCGTTTTACCCGTTGCCATCTTTCAGTATCCAGTAAAGAGGGGCTTGGATCACGCCAGTCTATTTCCAGATCTTCATAGTTCATAAAGACCTGGGCTTTTAAGACTCCTTTTTCAAGCTCAACTATTAGTAGTGGCTTTGGAAAAAGGCCCTGTATGGTTTTTGGTTCTATCCCCTCTGGTAAGCGAATTTTGGGGCTGTCTGGGAGAAATTCTGTCTGGACCACAAGGTCCCGGATGTCTTTATGGGATATCTCTATCTCCTCTGATTTCAACGCAGCCTTTATCCACGAAAGGCTGGGGCCGGGCAATTTGAAAAGATACCCGTCATATATGAAAAGCACAGGCGAAGTATGAAAAAAAACAGGTATATTAGAAAGCGGCACGTTTTTCCTATTTTTTCTCAGCCTTACTGATGGCACGAGCTTGAACCCCTTTTTCCCCTTTTTGGTTTTCGTTTCTGCTGTCAGTTCCAGCAATGCAGCAGATGGGACCGCCTTATGGAGGGGATCCGCCAGTTGTTTTTTGGCTGGGTGAAACACTCTGCAACGTTTTGTCTCAGCCAGCAAAGGAAGGACAAGTTCAAGGTCTCTTGGTTCCAGGGCA
Organism: Deltaproteobacteria bacterium; assembly: GCA_019310825.1. Classification (GTDB taxonomy): domain Bacteria; phylum Desulfobacterota; class Dissulfuribacteria; order Dissulfuribacterales; family UBA3076; genus UBA3076. The sequence continues at coordinate 9,464 of JAFDDO010000036.1, forward strand.
AGGTCTACAAAATCTCTGCGAGTCGGCTGGTAATATCGGGAAAAATCATTGCTTAGAGTTCTTAAGGACACATTATCCAGCATCGCAATTATGGCACGATCCACTCTGGGAAGACCCCTGTGTTCTATAGTAGACGCCTGAAGTTTCCGTTCTCTTCCCAGGACGCTGTCTTTTCTAAGATACCTTTCAAAGGCAGATATCTCCACGGCCATCGAAGTGACGTTCAGATCGTAACACAGGACGAACTTACTGGAGCCATCCAGCCATGGAGGGGCCGGCGGTTTTCCTTGCCAGAGGTCATCTGCAAACATTGTCCGCCAATCGGTCTTTCCCTTAGGCTGGTCCTTTTTATATTTGCCATCGCCGGAAAGTACCGGCATCCCGCCTGCTGACAAGACCCTGTCTGCTTCAACTATGGCTGCCCACAAGTGCTTGCAGGGAAAGCCCTGTTGAAAAAAAGGACATGTGCAGGATGTGAGAATTTCGCCGTCTCTCGAATATTTGTCAACTACTGACACTGTATAGTGCTTTGAACCCTTTACTGTAGCTATAATTTTTCCGTGCGAAACCTCTTCCAGTATCGCCCTTCCTTGCCTGGCATAATACTCACCGCGTTGGCGTATAACGGGCAGAAATGAATATTTTAGTCGATCTTTCCAGAAACCTGGCTGATCTATGCCCCTTTTGTTTCTGAAAAGCTTACTATCCATTTCTGTGTTGTGGTTTCTGTGACAATATGATTCCGCTGAAAAAACCCAATCTGCGGCGTTGCTTCGATTTTTCAGTCACTGCGACGTACGATAAGTAGGTCTCATTCCTGAAAAATTTTGCGCCTTGCATCTCGGGCTTTTTGAGCGGAATCATGTTTCAGGGTTTTTGCAGTGTAATCAAAATATTAGTTTGATGAATTTGGGTTAAAAGCAAACTGCTATTATACACTGTTTTGGTGAATAAAGCAGTTAAATCATGTTTCTACCTTACCCTATTTTTCGAGTTGATAACTTTGGGGAATTGGCTGTTAAAGCCGGTCAGAATCATGGGGTGAGGAAAAGCTTCGATAATATTTCGACCTGATCTTCTAAAATAACCATGTTATAATGACCATGTCATCTGAGCTTCTACAAATTAAAAAGTGAACTTTTGATAAAGAGTGCCTGCGGCAAACGGGTAAAAGAACGGGGGTTATGAAATCCAAAAACAAATGATACCAAATGGAGGCTCAACAGCATGTAAAGCAGTCTGTCAACCCCTGGGATGATACTTCTGGTGGATAGTACGCAGGTGCTTAAGGTCAAGATGTGTGTATATCTGTGTAGTGCTTATGTTGCTGTGGCCCAGGAGCATCTGTACGACCCTCAAATCCGCTCCACCTTCCAGGAGATGCGTTGCAAAGGAATGGCGGAGTACGTGGGGAGAGACTTCGCTCTTAATACCTGCTGATATGGAATAGGCATTGAATAGCTGCCAGAACCTCTGCCTTGTAATGGGCTTCCCTGCCCTGCCAACAAATACAAAATAGCTGGGCTTTTTGTTCAGAAGCTTGGGTCTGCCGGACTTTAGATAATTGTCTAGCCACTCTATAGCCACCTTCCCCACCGGCACTACGCGTTCTTTATTCCCTTTGCCGAATATCCTTAGATAACCAACCTTCATGTCTAGCTGGTTAAGTTTCAATCCTACGGCTTCAGAGGCCCTGAGACCGCAAGCATAAGTGAGCTCAAGGAGTGCTCTGTCCCTCAAACCAGCAGGCTTATTCACTTCAGGTTGTTCCAAAAGGGTCTCAACCTCGGAGACCGATAAAACCCCTGGGAGGTGACACCCTATTCGTGGATTATTGATGGCGGCAAGAGGTGTCGAGCTCAGGCTGTGTTCTTCCATAAGGAAGCGGAAAAAACCCCTGAGGGCTGAAAGTTTTCTAGCAGTGGTCCTCGCAGAAAGGCCGGAGTCCCGAAGTGATTTTAGCCACTCCAATATGTCGTTGGGGCTTACATTGTCGGGACCAGCGAGTTTTTGTCTGTGAGCAAAATCAATGAAATTTAAAAGATCACGGCTGTATTCATCAAGGGTACTGCGAGAAACCCCGCGGTCTATAGAAAGGCGGGCCATAAAATCATCAAGAAGATCGGCCCATGAGATGGTTGCTCCATCCGGCATATTTTTCAAGAAAGCCCTGTGAGTTGCATCTCAGCAGTCTCCTGGATTTCCGTATTCCTGGCGGTGAGGCTCAGCACTCTCAATTTGCTCTCAAGACCTCTCCTTTCGACATTCCCCTTTTCTCCCACAAGTTCACTCAGGCATTCAATAGCCTTACATACTAATTCTGAATCATTTTTGATATCCAGAATCAAAAGCAATGAGCCCCAGTCACTTGGCATCCCGTAAGTATCCACATAGCTTCTAACAGTAGACAAGAAGTTCGTCCTGCCATAAGATTCATGTATGGCCATGAGGTCTTTAGAATGTTGTGGCCGTCCCTTGGTACCCATAAACAGCTTTTCTGCTTCTTGCAGATAGCGTTCTTTCATCCTTGGGTCTTCAAGGGCCCTTTCAAGGTTGCTACGTTCATCGTTCTTGTTTATTGCACTCCCGCCCCTGTCACGCATCCTGTCTATTCCTTTCCAACTCTTCTTTCTTTCTCTAACCATAGGTCTCCTCTTTTAATTCCTTATAGTTTTTTAGTTCTAAAATTCGTGTTTTTCTAAATAAAACAACATTCAGGCTTTCGTATTTTCGTGCTTTCGCGATCAATTCTTTTATTTTCAAACCTGTTTGGTTTCGGCTTGTTCGGATTAGGTAAATATGAATTCAAAATCCGGGAGTACTAGACAGGTAAGTCTTCCACCATAAACCGCACCCGTGTCAATACCTACCTTGTTGGCCTCAATTAACGGGAGGGGAAACGGTGTATGACCAAAAATAACCCTTTTGCCCCAGTCATAAGAAGATTTCAGAAAATGTGACCTGATCCAGATTAGGTCTTCAGGACTTTGTTCAGTAATTGAGATATTGGATCTCAAGCCTGCATGTACAAATATATAATCATCGGTCTCAAAATACAACTCCAGGTGATCAAGAAAATCCAGGTGGCTTTGGGGTATATCTATTACGCCCTTTTCGACCGAATAACTCTCAAGGGTCTCTCTGCCTCCGTTCTGGAGAAAAAAATCATGCTCATTGCCCTTGAGGAACTGCGTAAACATCCATTCATGGTTTCCCTTTAGAAATATTAGCCGATCCGCATGTTCTTTCTTCAGATCGAGCAACAATTCTATTACCCCTTGGGAATCTGGTCCTCGGTCCACATAGTCTCCAAGAAAAACCATCAGGTCCTTGTCCCAGTCTAATTGAATCATGCCAAGGAGGCTCTTTAGTTTGTCAAGACAACCGTGGATATCACCTATGGCAAAAATTTTTCCAGCCGGGACTATCATTTGCGCTTATCCAGCCTTTTAAGCCCAACATCCCTTGCGGCCCTTAAGGCCTCAGCAAACTCATCCTGTGTAATCCTGCAATCCAGGGGGGGATACTTATGTGCCTCACCACAGGGTCTGTACTGGTCCATTACGTTTAGGTAAGTATTTGGAGAAATTTCTTCAGCTATATACTTCAATACGGATCTTGTGTCACTCAGTCCTCCGGGCAGGACAAGGTGCCTTATCAAAAGACCCCTTTTTGCAACCCCGTCAGGACCTATTATCAGTTCTCCCACCTGCCGGTGCATCTCCTTAATCGCTCTTTTGGCTACCTGAGGATAGTTGGTTATATTTGATAGATGCTTTCCAACGTCTTTGTCCCAGTACTTGAAGTCCGGCATATAAATATCCACCACCCCGTCAAGTAGCCGTAGAGTCCTGATAGAATCATATCCTCCGGTGTTATAGACAAGAGGTATTGACAACCCTCCTCTGGCAGCCAGTACCAGAGCCTTCAATATAAAGGGTACTACATGGGATGGCGTTACTAAGTTTATATTGTGGCATCCATCTTTCTGTAAGGACAGAAAGCAAAGGGCCAGGACCTCGGTGGATACCGCCTTGCCAGTCCCCATGTGGCTTATTTCATAGTTTTGGCAATATAGACATCTCAGGTTACACCATGAGAAAAAAACTGCTCCCGATCCCTTTCTACCTATTAAAGGAGCTTCCTCTCCAAAGTGTGGACCATAGCTAGCAACTATTGCCTGATCGGTAATCTCGCAAAACCCATGCTCGCCTTCAAGTCTGTTTACTCCGCAAAGATGGGGACAGATTTTACAGCTCGACAAAGACTCCCAAGCCTCGTCGGCCCGTCGCTCCAGCTCTCCGTTTTCAAGTAATCTCAGATAACCTGGTTTGTCACTGCTCATTTATGATTACACTGCCAAAACCTGAAATATGATTTCGCTCAAAAAGCCCGAGATACAAGGCGCAAAATTTACCAGGAATGAGAATTACTTATCGTACATCTCAGTGACCTGTCTGCGTCCAATTCAACGTCAATCCGGCCATAACTCAGAAACTCCATCTGACTGATATGAAGCGGGACAGAAAATTGAGTAATACGATACAAAATAAATTTGGTGCATCACAGATGGAGGCAACAAACTCCAACAAACAAAAACTAAGAAAAAAACGGTTAAATGCAAGAACCTGACCGGAAATTACTGGAGCATACTATGCTTTATTATTCTGATATTCTTAGTCTCAGTCTTCTATCAAGTCCGTTCCTTCGATCTTTGCCAGACCTGCGCTCAGGAATATACCAGTCACATGAAAATTCGCGCCGATCTAATCCTAAGCGCTCATCTCCATTATCTCTGATAAATGACGCCATATTCTCGTTCTCATCTAAATTTATAGACTCTAAGGCGCTAATAATCTTTAGTTTTGTCTCCATTCTGTACGCCAAGCCTTGTTCCATCCGTTAAATGTCCTGGGTGGTAGATCGGTCTTTCTTACATGCTAGACCTTGCTTATCATAAGGGACTCTCTAATTTCTTTTACGGAGTTTTTGCAGCTTTCCTTAAAACTGGGACGGTTTGGCTTTATCTTGTATTGTCAAATGATGATCTATGTAATAAAGGCGTTTGCTATCTGCGCTTTTGAGCCCGACTTCCTCATCTGAGTAATCACGATGGCGGCAGACAAAACGAGTGGTGATTACATGGTTTTTTGTAAAATTTTTGTGCTCGAACTACATATGAAAAAAAAGCGATAAAAATAATATGAACTCATATACGGACAAGACAAAGCCTGGACTTACAGCCTAGCTTAGGATCTAATGAAGTAATCAAAGTTCAAATTTTCAAATACAATTTCTCATTAAATAATCAAAAAGTAAATGGCTAAAGAATATAAGCTTAATATAAGGCTTAAACTTATATTAAGCAAGGGACAGCAGAAATGACCTTAGATTTGTTTTTGTATTTACTAGGCCAAACTTCTTTCTGAGATTGTTGCGGTGAAAATTAATAGCACCTGTAGAGGAATTCAACAATTCAGCTATCTCTTTTGTTGTCCTACCTTCCTTAACAAGTCCGGCAACCTGAATTTCATTAGGGGTGAGATCAGAATATTTTGAGGACAACTGATGTAGAAATGGGGTAATAATGTCTTCAAGATTCGATTTAATAATATTTAAATATACCGTCTGCCGATCATTTAGTCGACTATGATTCAGTTTTTCAACATAAGGGAAAATAAGCTCCTTCACGTTGGCAACTACTTTGTTTTCTAAGTCTTTTTTATCTTCGCTCCTGTGTTTTAGAAGGACTCTCAATGCAGCATTGATTTCCTCAAGCTCTTGAGTTTTATTCTCTAATTCTTTACCTCTTTCTACCAGGGCTAATTCTGCCTGATATTGCTCGGTGACGTTTCTGGAAATTTCCAATACTGTTGTGGAATTCCCCTGATTATCCCTTAACGCTACATTGGCAGTGCAATGGAATGATAGCGTTTTTCCATTTCTATCGATTACCTGAGTATTATGCTCATGAATCTTTCCATCCCGAAATGCCTTAAGTGTTATACATGGATATGGTTCACAGGGCTCTTTTCTTTGATGATATACTTCATAGCATTTTTTGCCAATAATATCATTACCAAACAACTCTTTCATAAATTTATTGGCCCAGATAATATTTAAGTCTTTATCCATCATACTCATATGATCACCAATAGACTCCAACATGGCATTGAGTTTTCCTTCACTCTCCCGCAGTGCCGACTCGGCCTGTTTGCGTTCGGTAATATCTTCATACGTTGTGACGGCACCAATCACTTCATCGTCTCTTAAAATAGGCGCTCCCTTCACATTAAAATAGCTATCAATGCCCCCTGTTGTGAGAGGAAAATATACTTCCTTGTGATTAAAAGGCACTCCTTCAAGTAAATTTTTATGCGTCTCAGATAATCCAGCATTCACAATGCTTGGGTGTGTCACAAGATTTTTCCCAATAAAGCTTTTTTTGGTGATTTTACCCTTGCTGATCTGTTTTAGATGAAAAGGATTGATATCGACTATTTGACCATCCTTGTCGATCAAGACTATCGATGTAGGGACTGCTTCAAATATAAATCTGAACTTCTCCTCGCTTTCCCGCAGCGCCTCCTGGGCCTGTTTTATACCACTAATATCACGTACTGTTCTCATCATACCGATTGGCTTGTTCGTTGCGTCCCGAATGAGTAAATTGTGCATCAAGGTTGGAAATTTAGTGCCGTTACGTGTTACATGCCAAATTTCCCCCTTGAAATCACCTGTTTCTTCTAGCTGCTGATTGGCTGCTTCTACGGACAGCATTTGCTGAGGTGTGTGAAAAACAGAGAGATGCTTGCCGAAAAGTTCCTCAGAGGTATATTCGTGCATCTTGGCACAGGCGTCGTTTAAATATTCCAAGTTACCACCCAAGTCAACGACAGCTATACCTTCGCTGCTTTGCTCTATAGCTAATGAAAGAAGTTTTATTCTCTCTTCGATTAGTCCTTGCTCATCGAGCTTTTCCTCTAAATCCTTAACCATCTGTTCCAATTCTTCATAGCTCGGTTTATCAGCCATAAAAAAATCCTCCGTTGCCAAAGAAAGCACATATTCTGATGCATTTTAATATTATATATGAGCCTTTATACATTACATTGATATTACCTCTAAAATTTGCTTTATTATCTTGATTTAATGATACTTGCGAAAAAGGTTTCTATTTTGGCGAATTTCTGCCTTAATGGCTCCCAATCAAGCACCTTGCAACATATCGACGGCAGTATGTTTCTTATGAATTTATATAAATAAAATTGAAAAATAAACGCATTTTTTACTTGACATCATACTGACAGTTTGGTCGCCTTTTTATTGTTCGAAAATTAGGAAATTACACATATGATCGAAGCTTATGAAGCTATCAGCGAAAGAGGCCTCCTCCAATTTCAGGAAATCT
>JAFDDO010000037.1 GCA_019310825.1 Deltaproteobacteria bacterium
CGCACCCTTTTTGCAATGCGATTACTCCAAGAGAGGCAAGGATTACCGCAGGGATAGACCAGCCCAGAACCTTCCAGATCGGGGAGACGGGCGGAATAACATTGATATCCTCCATTTGGGCATGTCTGTCTTCCAGTAACGCCTTCTTGATTCCCTCGACATGGCCAGCTCCAACCACTGCAACGATTCGCTCGCCCTCTGCGTTCTTGATTCTTTCGGATAAAAACGTATCTCGTTCGTCGATAAGGACCCGCTTCAGCTCCGGCAGGACCTGCCCCAGCTCCAGCATAAGTTCTGAAAGGACATCTGTTTTCTTTAATTCGTTCAGCTTTTCTTCGGTGATTTCAGCCTTATCAAACAATCCAGCGAATAGACTGGCCAGCAGATAGTTTTTCTTGAAAAAAGATATAGCATGCCATGCCCGCCGCAGAGTGACCCTGACATCGCGATCGCACAGGGCTATGGAAATCCCTTTTTCCTCCGCAGTCTTCACCGCCACAAGAAGTTCTGTGCCGGGTAACACTCCAAGCTGGTTTCCCAGCTTTTTCTGGTAGGAAGCCAGCATCAGGTTAAACAACAGGATACTGAGCTGCTTTTTGCGTATGATTTCCTTAAGATCCAGGGATTCCCAACGTTTCTTTTTGGACAGCGTATCGTACCTTTTGACATCCAGTTCCACGCATACGCAGTCCGGCGTTTCGTTTTTAATCACCCTGCGGACCAAATCGACCGAATCCTTAGAGATATGAGCCGTGCCGATAAGAATAATCTCCCTGGTTCCCAAATGGATGACCTGTACGTCCGAGGGATAATCTCTGTTTACTCGTTCTTGATCTAGCATCAATATTTTTCCAATAAATGTGAGCCTTTTGCGAAAACTCAGGGTTTTGTATGAGGCTCGGTGTTATTATTCTAATTCTGATCTGTGCACCAAATTCAGTTTAATAGAATTGTCTGGGAAAAACAGTCCCCAACTTCAATATTATCAGACTAGACAGGGGAAATACCTAATCCGGACAAACAGAAACAGTGCCTGAAGTGAGCTAGTGCCTGAAGATGTGGTGAGCGCTTTCAGCGCGGTTAATATAAATAGACGGGGCGAAACAACACCTTAAGTTTAGGCACTTCAAACTCAATTAACTTGAAATCTGCCATAAAAAGCACGAATATACTAATTAAGAGACTATAAAGGGGCTTTTAGAGCTTTGTAAAAAAATTTTATGGAATAAGGGTTATAAGCAATTTTTTCTATGACGAGGTAACTCCAATCACCTCTTCCATGCTGGTTATCCCGGCAAGAAGTTTTCTGCAGGCATCGTGCTTTAGTGCCCTCATTCCCTCTTTGAATGCCTGCTTTTTAATGGCTTCTTCATTTTCTTCCAAGTGTATCATTTCTCTGATTGTATCAGAGACAGAGAAGACCTCGTAGATCCCGATTCTGCCCCAATAACCCGTATTGCGGCAACGGCTGCAGCCTATGCCTTTTTTCGCCTGTGCGTGTTCTGATGCTTGGTAGCCAAAGCCCCTTAGCCGATCCGCCGGGATCATTACCGGTTTACCGCACGATTTACAGACCATACGCACAAGCCTTTGTGCTACAATTCCAATCAGGGTGGATGCGATAAGGTAAGGATCAAGACCCAGGTCCTTCAACCTCGTTATCGCACTGACAGCATCATTGGTATGCAAAGTGGAAAAGACTAGGTGGCCGGTCAATGCTGCCTGTATTGCATGCCGGGCGGTCTCACCATCCCGTATTTCCCCAATCATAACGATATCCGGGTCCTGTCTTAGTATGTTCCTGAGTATCGAAGCAAATGTCACATCTATTTGTGGTTGCACTGCTATCTGATTAAACTCTTCGCAAACCATCTCAATGGGATCTTCCACAGTAATAATATTGATATCCGGTAAGCTGAGGTGTCGAAGTGTAGAGTAAAGCGTGGTAGACTTTCCGCTTCCTGTCGGCCCTGTAACAAGTACTATGCCATGGCTATTCCGTATCAAATTCCCGTAGGTCTGAAAGTCCCTTTCTGAGAATCCCAGCTTATTTAAGTCGCTGAAGAGTATCTCTGCGCTTTGCAGCCTCAGTACAACCTTTTCACCAAAGGCGACCGGTATAGTAGAGACCCTGACCTCAGCTTCATCCTCCTTCCAGGCAACCTTCAAACGACCATCCTGAGGCCGACGTTTTTCCGCTATATCCAGCCTGGACATGGTTTTTATTCTGGTACATATGGGTTCGTGTACTACCCGGGGCAGACGGTAGATGGTATGCAGGATTCCGTCTATCCGAAGGCGTATCCATGACTGTGTTCGCTTTGGCTCTATATGAATATCGCTGGCACGCTGATCCAGGGCATACTGAAAAAGATGATCCACTGCCTTTTGTATGTATTTGTCTGAGGATACGACATCCGGAGCCGCCAGCCGCACATACTGTTCCAGGTTGGATATATCCGCTGTCGGAATTTTAAGCACATTTTCAGCAGCAGCAATGGATTGTTTGAAGTCAAAGAATTCACTTATAATGCGCTCGATGTCTCTGCGGGGAGCAACTGAGATACGGGTCTTCGCCTGACATGCCCTCTCGACATCCTGTTGAAGCTCCCTATCTTCGGGGTCGTAGCAGACTATTTCGAGCTTTCCACCTTTCCACGAAAGAGGCAGCACCAGACGCTTTTTGGCAAAAGAGGCCGGAAGTGTCTTTGTCACTATCTCCATATCAAGGCTCAAGGGGTCCAATCGCCTGAACTTCCATTTATGATTCCTTGCTATGAGAGAAATAATATCTGCTTCTTCAAGATTAGTATCAGGGGAATCCGCCCGTGGGAGTTGCAGTGAATCCAGCCATTGCACAAAATCCTTGCCCTTCCGTATAAGTATGGAGAGCTTGGGAGTTAATTTATTGATCTGCTCTTTTGATAGAAGGCCTTCCTTTTCAAGGATTGGGAAGATATAGTCAGGGTCGTAGTATGGATGAGACATGAGCCAATGAGTCCTTGTGGTCTTGAGTTTAATTATACTACTTTCTTTACATCGGATTAAATCTCTTACGTCTGAAGTTTGAAATATTGATTTCAATGACCAAGAGTGAGATAATATTGTCTTAATGGTATAGGGATTTCCTTTTTTGGACACGGATTACACGGATGGCCACGGATTAGCCATTGTAATTAGTGAAATCAGTGTCAGAGATTTTTTAAATTCACCTGAAGGGTGTTAAGTTCAATTTGTAGATTTATGTCCTTTGCTCGCTTCCTGATATCATCTGATGTCCTCTCAAGGGCACAGAATACATTTACCCTCACAGGCAGGGAGGCGCATCACTTGACGCGCGTGAGGCGTTTTGGGCCAGGGAGCCTTGTTGAACTTATAGACGGCTCCGGTATGCTAGCTAAGGCGAAAATCATCCGGATAAATAGGACAGAAGTCGGTTTGCAAATTGTGGAAGTCTCAAAACAGCTAAATGATTGCCTGCCGATTAATCTGATTGTGGCCCTGCTCAAGGGAGACCGCATGGGCTGGATGATACAAAAGGCGACTGAGTTGGGAATTCAGACTATCTGCCCTGTAATTACTCAACATACTGTGATAAAAATAGATACTGAAAAGACCGGCAGACATCTCGTCCGCTGGAAGGAGATAGCCAAACAGGCCTTGAAGCAGTGTAGAGGAAGTCTTGTGCCGACTATCCACCCGGTAGTTTCCCTGGAAGAGGCTCTGGAAAAGGTCCCTTATGCCAGTGCAAAAATTCTTCTCTGGGAGTCGGAAAAGAAGCGATCCTTATTTTCCGCTTGGGGAGACCAGGGAAACGCCACTCCTGTAACTGTTATAGCCGGGCCGGAAGGAGGCTTTTCCATGAAAGAAATTCTAGCATGTAAGGAAGCTGGTTTTTCCACTGCCACCATGGGTACAAGGACACTCCGCTCAGAGACTGCAGCCATTGGAGCAGTGGCGGCCCTGGCGGCAATGATGATTTCAGGTTTGAAGGAAAAACGTTGAGCAAGGAATGCTATCATGCCCTGGTGTTGGCCGGAGGGTTTGGGACTAGGCTTTGGCCAAAAAGTCGACAAGACAAAGCTAAGCAGTTTCTCTGTATCCACAGCCAGGAGACGCTTCTTAAGCAGACTATTTCCAGAATTCGGCCCATGTTTCCATGGGAGAGGATCTGGGTAGTTACAAAACCGGTGCAGGAAAAAGATGTATTAGCCCATGTCCCCGACCTTATAAGCTCTAATGTACTTATTGAGCCATGCCCTAAGGGAACCGCAGCTGCAATTTCCTGGGCTACAGCCAGGATTGAGTCTCTCCATCCTGATAGCTTGATAGCAGTTCTACCTTCTGACCATTTTATCGAGGATGAGGAAGACTTCAGGTGTGTTCTAGATGCCGGGCTTTCTTTTGCCGGATCTAATCCTTGCCTTGTTACTTTTGGGATAAAGCCTAAAAGAGCTGAGCCTGCTTTTGGTTATATGGAAATTGGCAGGTTAAAAACCAAGACAAGGGATAAAAATTGCTATGACGTTACGGCATTCCACGAAAAGCCGGACAGAGAGACTGCACTCGATTATCTTTCATCAGGGACTTTTTTTTGGAATAGCGGAATTTTTGCTTTTTCATCCAAAGTGTTGTTTGAAGCCCTTAAAAAATGGATGCCCGCAGCATGGGGGCCACTTGAAAGTATCAGGTCCCTCTCCGGCTCAACAGAAGAAGCATCCATGGTCGATCAATACTATGGCCTGATTCCGGATGATTCTCTGGATAAAGGTCTTTTGGAAAAGGCCTCTAATGTCGTGGTCTTTTCATGTGATTGTGGATGGCATGATATGGGGGTCTGGGAAACCTATTATGATCTATCGACCAGGGATGATGACGGCAATGCCATTGATGGATTGGTCGCCTCCGTTGGATGTAAGAATTGTCTGCTCATGTCGGAAGGTGATATCCTGGTAGCTGCTGTGGGGGCAGAGGACATGGTAATTGTGGCTGAAGGTGATGCGGTGCTCGTCTGTCCAAGGAACAGGCTTGATGAGGTTAAACAGGCAGTAGAAAAAATCAAGGAAAGAGGTCTTGTAAAATATCTCTGATGAAGATCCGTGCTAATCACCTTACAGTCCTTCGGATCATACTGTTGCCCCTGCCGTATTTCTTGATCTATGGAGATATCAGGGCAAAGGTCGCAGCCCTTGCAGGCTTTACTCTCTTAGGTCTTACTGATTATCTTGATGGACTGATGGCCCGCCGTGACGGAAGCACGCCTCTGGGCAAGCTCCTTGACCCAGTTGCCGACAAGATTTTTATAGCTGTTACCCTGATCCCCCTGGTAGATCTTGACATCCTTCCCCTTTGGATCGTATGGCCCATTTTTTTAAGGGAATTCCTGGTGACAGAGTTCCGCACATTTTGTACAGCATCGAGAAAGCAGCTCCGTGTCACTGAACTTGCAAAAATCAAGACCACTCTTCAAATGATAGGAGCAGGCCTCATTTTCATGACTGATATGTTCCCGGACAAAACAGTTCTTATAGCATTTTTGTCCGGTGCCTTGCTGGCCACTCTATTCCTGGCTGCGGTCCTCTATTGGAGGAATGGTCACCTGTCAACTCGTGTGCAAACGGCATTGAGCCTTCTTGCATTTGGGCTTGTAGTAGGGCTGGCACTTAGACCGCCCCAGATTATTATTACTTATGGCCTTGTTATGCTTGGCATTACCCTAATGTCCGGCAGCCAGTATCTCATTATAGGCCTTCCGGAATGTCTGAGACAAGGGCTGCCGGCCCTGGTAAAACTTATTGCCTCTTTAATGCTGCCGCTCTTGTCACTCGCCCTGATGCCCTCAGTTCCAAAAGAACTGAGCAGCCTGGTAGTCATTATCGTGGCGCTTGAGTTCGGGAGCCAGGGCCTTGACATGTGGGCAATGCAAGAGGGAAAAATCGATATCTCATGGATAAAAAGACGTATACTCATACCTGTTGCCTTACTGTCGCTGGTGCTGGGCTGTGTGTTTTATGGGTTTAAAAATGCAGTTCTGGCCTTTCTTTTGGTTACAACCGGTCTTTGTATTTGTTACACAGTAGCTAATATTTGGATATACCGGAAAGCCACTTACAGGACTTATAATCTTGTTAAAAAACATGGCACAAAGAGATAAAAAAACGCAACGTGCTTGATTTCAGGAAATGCTCCCGTTATAAAAACAAATATGTATGCAGATTCCGATCCAAAACTCAAAGAACTGAATAAACCCTTAACTATCAGAGAAGAGGTTCAAGAGCGTGAACGTCTGATCCTTTGTCCTCAGGCATGTCTCAGCAGCGAGACCGAAGGAAGACTCTATACTGTCGAGCCCTGCATAATCCGAACACCCTTTCAGAGAGACCGCGATCGCATTGTCTATTCCAAATCTTTTCGTCGTCTCAAGCATAAAACACAGGTATTTTTGTCTCCTATGGGAGATCATTACCGCACCCGTCTTACACACACATTGGAAGTATCAGAAATCGCGAGGACAATCGCCAGAGCACTTCGGCTTAACGAGGACTTGGCAGAGGCGGTGGCCTTGGGTCATGATCTTGGACATACTCCTTTTGGGCATGCCGGTGAAACTATTTTAAACGAGATTGTGCCCGGAGGATTTTCTCACTGCCGTCAGAGTTTGAGAGTGGTGGATGTGCTGGAAAATGGCGGTCGGGGTCTCAACCTCACCTATGAAGTCAGGGATGGAATACTTAAGCACTCAAAGGGTTTTGGAGAAATCATCCCTAAAAAATCAAATAAGTGGGCTATGACTGTTGAAGGAAGGGTCGTGCGTATAGCAGATGTCATTGGCTACCTGAGTCATGATCTGGACGACGCAATTAGAAGCAAAGTGATCTCTGAAAAGGATGTTCCGTCAAAGTGTAAAGATGTCTTGGGTGAAAATCACGCTACCCGCATCTCGACCATGATCAAAGACGTGATAGCAAGCACCAAGGTAGTGGAAGGGGAAATGGAGCTTTCAATAAGTCCTCGTCTTTATGAAACGATGGTTTACCTCAGGGCCTTTCTCTATGACAACGTGTACAGGGCACCTCAGGTGCATGGTGAGTTTGAAAAGGCAAAGAAGATCCTCTTCGATTTGTATGAATATTTTTTAAAAAACAAAGATGCCTTTGTCCGGGAAAACACTCGGATGTTTGAGGAAGAAGCAGTAGATATCGACGACAAGACCCCTTATGAGCGCAGGGTCTGCGATTTCATCGCAGGAATGACTGACCGTTACGTGCAGAATCTGTACTCGCGGATTTTTATACCAGCTTCAGTTGTTTAAGATCTGCTCCGAGTTTTTTTAACAGCAGTCTCAGGTAAGATAGAACCTCCAAGGGTAGGCTCACCAGGTTCGACAACTCCCCTAGGCATAGAGGCCGCCTTATCCCCCCCGAGAATATAGCCTCCGTCCATCCGTATGGTTGACCCGGTCATAAAACTTGCGTCAAAGACCATAAAGCGTACTACTTTTGCTACCTCTTCAACCTTTCCGGTACGTTGCAAAAGAATATGATCAAGTATAGCCTTTTGTTCTTCAGTACTCATTATCTTCCAGCCCCTGGTACTCGGTCCATGACGCGTCTCAATAAAGCCCAACATGAGTTCATTGACCCGTACCTCAGGGGCGCCTTGTCTTGCCCAAGTCTCGGTAAGAGACTGGATGGCCCTGTTTGAGAATGAGTAGCAATCATTAAACACCAGACCTGCAGGCCCACTTCTTCCCACCAATCCTGCTATTGACGATATATTGACCACAACTCCATCGCCGTGGGACTTTAAGATTGGCAAAGCTTCCTCAAAGAGGTAGCATTTTGCAGTCACAGTGGTCTTGAACTCCAGGTTCCACTGTTCTGGCACATAAGGGCCGTGAACTATAGGCCATCCACCCCTTTCTATGTTATTAATCAATATATCCAGACGCCCAAAGAGGTCTTGAACAGTGTTAATTACCTTTTTCACGTCTTTATGACAAGTAAGGTCGGCCGGGATGGCATGGTAATCAACGCCTGTTTCCTTCATATGCCTGTGCATACTCTCAAGGCTCTCAAGCCAGTCGTGGTAAGGTAAAACACATTTGACCCCCGAACGGGATAGCTCAAGGGCTATGGCAAGGCCAATACCTTTTATGGCACCGGTAACAATGGCAACCCTGTTTTCAGATTCCATAGATAATTTTCCTAGGCAATAAAATAGAATAATGGTGTAAGCAGCATACGACTTGTTTATCTCTATAACGCGATTATAATAGTCTATAAAGCTGTTTGTAAAATTCCGGATTGTGAGGAAAGCCAAGTTATGCATGTACAAAAAGAAAAAAAGGATTTGATAGTCCCTGTTCAAATGGACATTGACAGCACTTTTACCTTTGCCTGTGAAAAAGAAATGGCCTGTTATACTAAGTGTTGTAAGGATGCTCATATCATACTGACTCCATGCGATATAATCCGCATGAAAAAGAGACTGGGGCTCTCTTCAGATGAATTTCTTCAAATTTATACAACCCTTGGGTATATTGATAAAACAGAGCTGCCGATCCCTGTTATGAAGATGCTGGAAGATGAGGAAAAGACCTGTCCGTTTCTGGATGAGTCAGGGTGTGGCATATATGAAGATCGCCCACTGACATGCAGGTACTATCCTTTAAGTGCCGGAATGTTCCACAACAAGGATCTACATTCTGATAAACATTTTTTTGCCCTAGTGAAGGAAAGTCACTGCCTTGGACATGATCTCGGCAGAGAACTCATAATAAAGGAATGGCGTAAAGACCAGGGTATCATTCCCTACGATGAGGCAAATTTCGGCTGGCAAGAATTGATCCTCAAGCGCAAATCCCTTGGTCCATTTTTTACTATTCCTGAAAAAACGCTTCAGATGTTCTTTATGGGTTGCTACAATGTGGACCGATTCCGTCGTTTCGTGTCAGATAGCCAGTTCCTCAACGTATACATTGTTTCGGAAGAAAGGAAAAAGAAAATTTTAGAAGACGATCTGGCGATGCTTGATTTTGCTATTGATTGGCTGAAGACTACCTTGTTGGGGGACGACAAGTTGAAAATCAGAGAACAGGTGTCTGAAACAGATCCGGTAGAGGTTGAGGCTTAGTCCGATTGATATACTGTTGAGCCTTTTGCATAATCCAGGGCCAGTATTTGGCAGAGAGATTCCAAAACTGTTAACTGCAACGATATGATCGTGCCCGCCCCTGTTTATCCGCTCGTTCCTGGTAAAACACATAGGCCATCGAGCATCCGAATACTTAAGAATAACATACCTAAGAAGACTTTGGGTATTCTCATTTCATGAGCCGTGCCTCATGCAGAAGTCAGCGACCGCTGTAAAGCGCAACGGAACAAAGGCCGGGGTCAGGTGGACTGACAGGTTATGAATTAAAAATGGATATTATTTGTCATCAATTATCTCGCCATATATTTTTTCCGCGCATTCAGGACAAATGCTATGAGAAAACTGAGAAGAAGTTTTCTCGGAAATATATGATTCTAGTTGCTGCCAAGATTCCATCTTTTGAGGGTCAGAGTTTGGCTTTCTTATTTTTTTACAGTTAGAACAGATTGGCAAAAAGCTTTCCAGTGTATTTACACGTTGCTGAAGTTTTGCGTTAAGTTCTCTAACTTTGATAATGTATGTTCCCAGAATAGCACCTGAAACGCCTCCAAATAGAAAAGGAACCAAATATCCTTTCAATACAGATGTATCAGCACCTATTAACACCTTCTGAAATATGGAAAAAATCGAAAGCAATATACTTCCAGAAGCGAATAATAAAGTAATAATAAATAGCCTCTTTTGGGACTTTTTCGTCATTTTTAAATTCTGTCTTTTATCTAATCGCCGCAGATCATCCGCGAGTACGTGGGGAAGCTTGCTTGCTTGCTTGCTTGCCTGCGCACTATAACTATATCATCTCAATCCTTCATTGTCCTGTTAAGGTCTTTGGATACAGCCGAAGAGGAAATTCCCCATTTAGCCTGCTTCCGCTAGTGAAATTCCAAAAATCTCTATCAATTAATATATCCTCTGTGCCCTGACCTAACAAATAAGTCTTCTACGACTACCCATCCACAGATCCTGTGGATGGGAATTTTCTCTTAGGGGTATTCACTAAACGACTCTCAGAAATTTTTTGCATGTCTTAATACGAAATTTCTTCAGATGATGGAACGTGGAAAATGTATAAGGATTGCACAGCAGATTCGTGCGCTATTTTTGAAGCAAAAATCAGCGTCCTTCAGGGTTACCTCTGCAAGCTGAAAATCCGTGTCAAACTTTTTTAGGACCACATTTATAGTCTCCTTTTCTGATTTGGCCTTCTCCGTACCATCCATATCTGCCCCATGAAATGCCATTATTTCTCTATTTCGTCAAGGTAATCTGTGCCCAAAAAATGTTCCAGGTCTTTTAGCACACTCAGGATACGATCAGCCATGGGTGTTATTGACGAAAGGGCATTAAGCGGACTTTTCACTCTGGGCAAAACGCCAAAGACCTCTACCTGCCCTATCTCAGCAATTGTCCTCTGGTTATCTCTCACAATGGAAGAAGCTTCGCCTCCCTGGCTGTTAAGTAACACACCCACTATAGGAATTTTCCTGTATCGCAGGGCTTCCAGAGTCAGGAGTGTATGATTTAAGGTACCAAGGCCGCTTCGCGCCACTACAAGAGTAGGCAATTTTAAATCTGCCACCAGATCTACTAAAAGCATTGCCCTGGTCAAGGGCACAAGGACTCCGCCAACTCCTTCCACAATAAGGATTTCGCACGATGATTCGAGACGAAAAAGGGCATCCCGGATCACTTTGGTCTTAATGGTCACGCCTGCCTTTTCTGATGCTAGATGAGGAGACGCGGGAAAGGACAAACAATACGGGGCCGTATCAGAACCAGTGGTACCCTGGAATCCATGGATCGTTTCATCTGACTTGTTTCCAAGCAGTTCATAGATAAAGACACAATCTTCAGAGAGATTGCTGTTACCGGTACTGACCCATTTTTGTACCTTGACATCAATTCCCTGGTCGGCCATGGCCTTTGCCAAAAGGGCAGTGATAAAGGTCTTGCCCACGCCTGTATCTGTTCCTGTTACAAATAGAATCATTGAAGATTTGATGATTGGGTAATTGGGTGATTGGTTGATTGGGACCCCTCACAGATAAATACCTGATAGGTGGCCCTTATCGAACCAAAATGTTTTTTATAACTGCGCTCTATCTCCAACATGCCGGTGCGGGTACGCACAGAAGGCCCTGTTTCCATCCTGGGCGCTACACCCGTACTTTTCAAGCTCCTGAGGAGTGACATCAGATCACGATAGGTACGCGAGAGACTGACTTCTTTTACGTCCGATTCTTTAAATGCCTCTGAAAGGAAACCCTGCAATATGGTCTCCTCTGGGAAAGAATTGACCGGGAGACAGACCCTATTGTCAAAAACATGCCTGAGCGTCTTGTTTAGCTCAAAGAGTGTATTTGGACCAAAGACCGCAAAAAGGACAGAGCCGGAAGGAGAAAGGATGCGGCTGTATTGTTGTATTGTCCTTTCTAAATCCTCAAACCATTGAAGGGCACCGCTTGCAGTAATAAGATCAAAAGGACCGGCAATAAAAGCAGGGAGAAACTCAGCATCGGCCTTTTCAAGACACACCCTGGGATACCGGGCAAGTTTTATCCTCGCCTCGGCAACCATGACCGGCGAGATGTCAACTGCCAGTATATGTGAGTTTACGAATTTCTGTGCCAGCATCAAGGTATAGAACCCTGTACCGCAGCCAACCTCAAGTATCTCATGATATTCTCTGTCTTTAAGCCGAGCCATAAGACAGGTAGCTACTTCAGACTGGACATCTGCATAGGTATCATAGGTCGGAGCAGCCCTTGAGAAGGACTGTGTCAACCGCGCCTTAAGGCACACAGAACCTCCTTTCGAATTCAGATGACAAAAAGGGCAAGTGTCCAGTACCTGGAATTACATCGATAGCAACTCCCGGAGGAGGCTCAAGAACTTGGTCTAGGGGTGCAATCACATCTTTTTCTCCGTGGAAGATACGCAATTGAGTGCCTGCACATTTGGACAAATCCTCTGTTTTCCCTTTTAAATAGAACAATCCCTGCCTGAGTTCAGGCATATCCCACTGTCTAATGCTGGACTCCTCTAAAGCACTGGAAAACCACTGGTAATCAGCACTCTGTCCCAAAAAACACCGGCGATAAAATTGCTTCAAGGCCACAACATGGTCCGCTTCCAGGACCTTAAGTTGTGATAAAATTTCTTCATGGTCAAAGGCCCTTTTCAAAGAGACAACATACAACATCTCGATCATATCTGAATATGCGGCATGGAAATCAAGGGCGACACGGGCCCCCATGGACCAGCCAAGAATACTCACTTTAGCTATATTCGTACTGAATAAGAAATCATGAAGTTCCGTTGAAATATCACGATATACAGGTCTTTTAGGCAGGATATAGTTATAGGATAGATTGACCGAAGAAAAAATATCAGAACAGAAACCCCAGCCGGGTATCAGGACTAAAGATCTTTTATGGCCTCGGCGGATGAGCTCAAATTCCATCGGACAGGGCCTCCAGAAGTTGACGCACATCTTTTAAACTATGATTTGCAGTTACGGATAGACGAATCCTTGCCGTACTCTCCGGGACCGTTGGAGGCCGAATCGCTTTTACAAAAAAGCCTGCATCCCTCAGGCTTTCTGCCAGACTGAGCGCACTCCGGCTGTCGCCAACCATCACTGGAACGATCTGTGACTCGCTGGGTGTATTAAGACCCATATCCTCATTTAAAGCCCTTCTGAGCTCTGAGGCCAACTCGCAAACACGGCTTCTGCGTTCCGGTTCCTCCTCAAGAAGCTTCACAGCCGCAAGATTTGCACCTATAATCGCCGGTGGAAGGGCGGTAGAAAAAATGAAGGTCCTGGCCCGATTTAAGAGGAACTGCCTCATCTGGTTCGAGAGAGCGACAAAGGCACCGTAACCACCCATGGCCTTTCCGAATGTACCCAGGATTACATCCACTGCTTCTGCCTCTGCTTGGCTTACTATCCCCTCCCCTTTTGCACCAAATACCCCTGTTGCATGGGCCTCATCTATCATTAGAATCGCCCCATAACGCCCCTTCAGTTCCAAAATCTCCGACACCAAGGCCAGATCTCCATCCATGCTGTAAACGCTTTCGATCACGATCAGGGCTCTGCGATATTGCGACCTGTGGCTTTTGAGCAGGTCCTCAAGGTGATTAAGATCATTGTGTCTGAACCTGAAAAATCGTGCCCTGGATAAAAGGACTCCATCCACTATGCTTGCATGATTCAGTCGATCCGAATAGATCACATCGTTCCTTCCGCAAAGGGCTGGAATTATTCCTGTGTTTGCCAGATAGCCGCTCCCAAAAAGTAGACCTGCTTCTTTTCCCTTTAGAATAGCAATCGCCGACTCAAGACTGTGATGGATTTCCAGGTCCCCACTCATAAGCCTGGACGCCCGGGCTCCCGCACCCCATTTCTCCATGGCCTTTTTTGCTCCCTCAATTAGGGCTGGGTGATCAGCTATACCCAAATAATCATTGGAGGAAAAATCGACAAGCGGCTTCCCATTCGTCTTTACAACCCCTCTTTGTGAACCTTCCAGGGGAAAAAGAGATCTGAGCAACCCAGCCTCATCTTGAAACCGCAATTCGGAGTTAATAAAATCCGTAATACTTTCAAAAGAATCCATATCTGACTATACTTTGATTTAAGTGCCTAAAGTGAGCTAAAGTTATGGCCCTCCCTGGAATTTGTCGTTCCCAGATCATTCCCTATCGACTTTGAAATTGGTAATCTTCCTTTCTCGATTTTTCAAAAATACAGTTTATCAAACCTCAGAACTTATACTACGGCAAGTCATGAAAAGGAAAAAGGTAATCCAAAAAACAGGTTGGATTGTAGCAATATATGGATAATAATGGATGATCCCG
>JAFDDO010000193.1 GCA_019310825.1 Deltaproteobacteria bacterium
AGAGTATTCAGCGGTTACTTTATCTAGTCCGCGCTCAAAAGAATGATCAAGCCTGGCAATCTCATACCATGTTCCCAGATACTTATTAAGATCAAATTCGTCAATGGGATATACACCTTTAGGTATCCCCAGGCACCCGCTCACAAAAAGCGACGTAAAAATAACCACAAATACACGCATATTTTTTACCTATAGGGAAACGTCAGAGTTTATAAGTAGCTAGCGTAGCGGAATATCGGTCAGGTGAGGCGCCTTATAAACCCTTTACATTCCCCCACACTGCAAATATAGGATCCGATGTAACAGTTTCTTGTATATGTCTATCATATGATGGCCGGGGTAATCCTCGTACTGACTCAGTGTAAAGATTTTCAAATACATCGGTTTGCCTATAATAGTCCAGAACGAGACCTAGCCTTTCAAACGGATGCATATCCGACCATGGCAGAATCTCTTCGCCGGGAAACCACCGGTCTGAGAACGTACTGATAAACACTCCGCCCGGTTTGGTAACTCGGGCAACTTCGGGAATGATTTGAATTGGCTGTGTCAGATATTCGATGGACGCCGTGCAAATCACTGCGTCAAACTCATTGTCCTGAAACGGTAACTCAGGCTTCTGGTTCAGGTCGTGCACGACAAAACCGGATAACTGTTGGTTTGCCTTAAGCTCCTCTTCATTCAGGCCGAGTCCTGTGGTTTCATAATCTTTCAGAGTTTCCCGCAGATGTGATACCCAGCTACTCATCAGATCCAGTATCTTTGAGCCGGATGAGAGTAACCTGGAGTAGATTGATTCGACCTGGTCGATTGCCTTATCGTCAAGATGATTAATAAGCCTTGGAGATGAATAGAATGTGGCGTCATCACCCTCATTCTTTCTTCGGAATGGATATGTTGAGTAAAAATCCGTAGCAACGCCTGGGTAGGGTACCTGCATTCCAGGCCCTCCATTCGTAACCATTTCTGCGATGTCGGTAGACACTCCACCACGCTTCTCAACAGAACCCAGCTTTTCTAAATATGTTGCTTCCAGGGTTAGAGGGTAGTTGGCAAGTGGATGATTGGTATCAGCAACCAATACACCATTATCCATTTTGATTAGCCGGAAGGTATTAAACTTTCCACGAGAGCAATCCAGAGCGGACCGGACAAGTCCCTTAGGACAAAACCGACCAAGCGCGGGGACTAAGGTGTTCCCGCCGTGTTTTCTCTCAAACTGTGCATCCCTGAACTTCATGATCCTGTTTTGTTCAAAAGGAGGAACCAATACACCCGCGTCGAAACTTTCCTCGTAACATTCACCCTTATGAAGGGCAGCAATGTGTTGCGACATATTTCCCGGAAATATGTCGCGCCAGAAATCCACCTTGCCAACAAAGTATCTGTCCTTGTGAATAGCAAACTTACTTTGCCAATTAACCGAAAACTCTATTGATGCACGATTGGAGTTTTGCATTTATGTCACCATGCATTTGCTTAGGGATAATTTTGGAAATCACGGGCGGCGGTACGCCATACCGCGATTTTACTTTGTGAGACATCCGTCATGGGCATGAATTCATGGGGTGAAAGTCTCCTGTATATGAATCCCGTTCCAACATCTGATGATGCTAATGAAAGTACCAGCCGAAGGCAAGGGCGTCATCGGGCAACTTTGAGGATGACTTAGGGGACGGCCTGTTTCCTTTTCTCAGGTTTCACGATGAACCAACTTGCTAACACTATCAAGCCGAACAGTGTATATGCGGTTGTGAACACCCACTGTGGGGCGTCGAAATAGACGAGCTTGCTAACCCAGTACCGGACAAACGTGCCGGTGTACGTGGTCTCTCCCGCAGCCCTGCGGCAGGAGCTTTCCCAAAGGGTGAGAGGACACATCATGCCTAGACATGATTGCACTAATACGACTGCAATGGCGACAAGGTGAGCCAAGCGGAACCCGCGCTGGCGTATCCACGCCCAACGTCGAAACGCTCCCACCAGAATGCATCCCTGGCCCCCTAGGACGAAGGCTATAAAAAGGAAATGGACTACAAGAATAGTATCCGCCAACAGCATTCCCATTCTTTTCACCGTTGAGCCGAACGTCGTGATGAACCGCCTAGTGTGGACCTCCATGTAGGTCGGAGGCCTTACGACCTCCTTCCCCCTTAAGAACCCTGCATGAGACTTTCACCTCAAAGGGCTCAACTTATCTTTTTAGCGGCTTTTGCTGAAATTTTGAGGCAAAGGTTATCTCAATAAATTTGTTATCTCTTTATAAGCCATTCCTAACCAAAGTAAAATCGGTAACACCCAGTGTCCAACAGTTTCCCATACCAGACTGTAGAGAACGTGGGATGAAGAGCAACTGGCTATTTTTGAATCACGGGGTGGGGGACCCTGCCATATGATTGTGCTTAACAAATCAAAAAACATGAATATGCCAATACCGGCCACCATAAATGTTGATCGCCGCCGCCAATTTATGCGGGGTGTTGCCAGAACAAGAGCAGCATAAGGAATCACCCTGAAAGCACTATCGTAATATGTTTGCAATTGGGCTGGAGAAGGATGGGCAAAAATGGAGTATAACCAGAGAACCACAAATTCATAGCCCTGCATGAATACGTCTTTAAAGACATAGAGTAGCAAGGATATCAGTAAAAGTTTAGCCAGAAACAGCAGGAGTTGCTTCACGCTTCACCATCAACTCTATCCAGACCATCCACATCAGAATTATCAGGAAAATAAACCCGATCTGCCAGATATAATCATGAAAGTAGTGGTCTTTCCCAGGGATAAGCTTGAATACCCAGGCAAGAGTAAAGAGCCTTAAAAGGTTAGCTAGAAAAATTGTGGGGATTCCCGCAACCAGTGCCAGGACTTTTGCTTTGATCGTAGAGGGATAGGCCACAATGAACGAGACATAGACATAGATTGCCGATAGAGCTGTACATTCCGGGGCTACTTCCCAATGGGCATCAGTAAAATAAATATGGGTTTGTTTGAACGTCACCTCGATCCCTGATAACCCGATTAACCATGCAGCGGCTTTTGAGGTAATCAGTTGGGTAATCGCGAGGTATTGTGGTTTAAAAAGCCATTGAACAAGGTGAAACCCCAAAACCAGCATGGCAAACAGCAAGCAAGTTCTGATAATTGGGAATCTTGATTCAGGTCTATCGGGTTTTTCCTGCCAGTAGACTTTTTTCTTCTTTTTTGCCATAGGCGGCTATGGAATGTTGAAAATAGAAATTGGAAATTGGAAATTGGAAATTTGGCCTTTATGCTTTTGTTTCGTCTTTCCCCCCAATTTTCACTTTCCAATTTCAAGCCTTTCTCGCCAATCGCTTTTTAGCCACGGTGAATCTTTCTTAAGATCAAGAACAGGCCTGGTAAAATACCCATGATCAACCACCAACCGTTGAAGACAGGGACTCGGGTAGGGTTAGGGTTAGAGGGAACATGAAAAGTGATATCTGACTTTAATAAAGGGGATTCCCAGTTTGCCGTGTTTTCAGTAATAAGGAAAGTAGCTGTATAGCTGCCATCTGGGATAACGACATCACCTGGGGCTGGTCTGCCTGGCAGAGGCACATTCGCGGTATTGTAGCTGCTGTCAAGATAGAAGGAGATAGTCATGCTCCTACCGGTATAAGTAAATGAATCGA
>JAFDDO010000038.1 GCA_019310825.1 Deltaproteobacteria bacterium
TTGTTTTACGTGTCTATTGGCGTCAAAAAAGGGGCCACGATTCCTATCTTAGAGCATGGCCACGGCCCTGA
Source organism: Deltaproteobacteria bacterium (assembly GCA_019310825.1). GTDB lineage: Bacteria > Desulfobacterota > Dissulfuribacteria > Dissulfuribacterales > UBA3076 > UBA3076. The sequence goes on from JAFDDO010000038.1 coordinate 72, forward strand.
TGCGCATCACGTGGTGCATGCAGCGGACTATATTAATCCATTGCCTCATGTGCTGATGCTGACCGCCATTGTGGTGGGCGTGGCTACCCTTGGAGTGGCCCTGGCTTTGGCCATAAGGATCTATAATAACTATAACACCCTGGAAGAAGATGAAATTCTGGTGCAGATAAGGGAAAAATGAACGAACAGTATCCCGCACTCCTTGTCGTTGTCCCGCTCCTGTCGGCCCTTGTCGTCAGTATTGCCGGATGGGTAAACAAGAGATGGGGTTTCCCTATTGCTGTTGCCGCCTTGGGTGTGGCTGCATGGTCATCCGTTGGTCTGCTGTTCAGGGTCATGAATGAAGGTGTTATCGTCTATAAATTAGGTGGGTGGTCGCCGCCTATGGGCATAGCCTACTATATAGATTATCTTAATGGTCTCGTTCTGCCGGTGGTGTCCATAGCTGCCCTTCTTAACTTAGTAGCGAGCAAAAAGAGTATTGAGCAACAGTTTCCGGACAAAGCAGGCCCCTTTTACACATTATATCTCCTGATGGTAACCGGTCTACTGGGTATTGTCGTTACCGGAGATGCCTTTAACCTGTATGTGTTGCTGGAGATCGCGGCGCTTACTGGCTACGGGCTTCTTGCCATGGGAGAGGAGCGTGCTCCGCTGGCGACCCTTAATTACCTGTACATGGGTACAATTGGGGCCTGCTTCTATCTGTTGGGCGTTGGATATCTCTATATTGTTACCGGTTCATTGAATATGGTGGATATTGCCCGGTTATTGCCCCCGCTTTATGAGTCTAAGGCCGTGCTGGCCGCTTTTGTCATCTGTATGGTCGGGGTGTGGCTCAAGATGGCCTTTTTCCCCCTTCACGCCTGGTTGCCCAATGCCTATACATATGCCAACTCTGCGGCCAGCAGCCTGATTGCCCCGTTGGTGACCAAAGTGATGGTCTATGTGATGATCCGCCTCATATTGACTGTTTTTACCCCGGAATTTGTCTTTACCACCTTGGCCGTGAGCAACGCCGTTGTCTGGCTTGCCGTCATTGCCATTGTCATGGGCGCCGTTCTTGCCCTGGCAGAGCGCAATTTGAAGAAAATGCTGACATACATCGTCGTGGCGGAAGTGGGCTATATGGTCGGTGGCGCATGGCTTGGAAACCGGGACGGCATGACAGGGGCGATCCTCCATATTGTAAACGATGCCTTAATGACCCTCTGCGTCTTTATGGTTGTGGGCAATATTGTCTACAAGGTCAAGGGATATGCCTTCGAGGACCTGAAAGGACTGTTCCGTAAAATGCCGTTTACCATGGGGGCCTTGGTGATAGGCGCCATGTCCATCATCGGGGTGCCGCCTACCTGCGGTTTTTTCAGCAAGTGGTATCTGATCGTCGGGGCCATTTCTGCGGGCCACTATGGTTTTATGGCGGCACTTATATTCAGCAGTATGGTCAGTGTGGTCCTGTTTTTCAGGGTCTTTGAGATCTGTTTTTACGAGCCTTTTGCCGATCATCACGGGCATGATAATCATTCGGAAGGGATGGATGAGGCTCCGGTCAGCATGGTGGTTCCGCTCTTGGTCGTAGCTGCAATCCTGATCCTGGTCGGTTTTTATACAGGTGATATTGTCAACCATGTTATCCAGTTCGCCATTCCAGAGGCGATGGTGTGAATTTGTAGGTAGAAGGTAGAAGGTGAGAGGTGAGAGGCTAACATAATTCAGCCTTCAAATTATATAATAATGGAAACGATCATATCAATAAAGCCTTTGCTGGCCATTCTGGTTTCTTTGCTGGTTGTCCCGATTCTGGTGTTAAGCGGGAAGCGGCCGAATGTCCGCGAGGCGTGTACGTTTCTGGCGGCTGGTGTAAAATTTCTGATCATCCTCTCTATGGTGCCTGTGATTTTGAATGGTACTCAGATCGTATATACGATCGCCGAAGTCATCCCTGGAGTTGCGATAAAACTCAGGGTTGACGCCTTTGGAATGCTGTTCGCACTCGTCTCTTCTTCGCTGTGGATTGTGACATCAGCCTATTCCATTGGTTATATGCGGGGGCTGAAAGAACACAGCCAGACCAGGTACTTCTGTTTCTTCGCCTTGGCCCTTTCAGCTACTATCGGTGTGGCTTTCTCAGCCAACCTGCTGACCCTCTATCTCTTTTACGAGATGCTTTCTTTTGCCACATATCCTCTGGTCACACACCATCAGGACCATGAGGCGCGCAGTTCAGGGCGGAAATATCTGCTCTACATCGTTGGCACATCTATCGGGTTTGTGTTACCGGCTATGCTTATCTCTTACAGCTTGGCTGGAACCCTTGATTTTTCAAGTCAGGGCTTCTTGGCCGGAACCGGATCAAAGCCCCTGATAGGGCTCCTTTGTTTTATGTTCCTTTTCGGATTTGCCAAGGCAGCGATCATGCCCTTTCACTCATGGCTTCCGGCAGCCATGGTGGCACCCACGCCTGTAAGCGCCTTGCTGCACGCTGTGGCTGTTGTGAAGGTGGGGGTATTTTGCGTTGCCAGGGTATTGACAGGGGTTTTTGGCACAGACCTGTTGTTTTCGCTAAATTTGAACGTGCCGATCATCTATATTGCATCTTTTACTATCATGGCCGGCTCGCTCATTGCCCTGTCTCAGGACAACCTTAAAAGGCTTCTCGCCTTTTCCACCATCGCCCAACTTTCCTATATTGTCTTGGGCATCGCGCTGCTATCTCCCAAGGGGATGACTGGCGGCATGCTCCATATTGCAATGCATGCCTTTGGGAAGATCACCCTGTTTTTCTGTGCCGGAGCGATCTTTGTAGCCACGGGTAAAAAGAACATCAGCGAGATGATAGGGATAGGCCGGAGGATGCCGGTGACCATGGCGGCCTTTTTTATCGGTTCGTTGAGCATTATAGGGATGCCCCCTTGCGGCGGCTTTATCAGCAAATGGTATCTGGTCCTGGGGACGCTCGAGGCCCATCAGATGCCGATCCTGTTTGTGCTGCTCACCAGTTCCCTTTTGAATGCCGCCTACTTCATGCCATTTGTTTACAAGGCATTCTTCTGTAGGCCCGAAGATTCCATGTTTGAGAATAAGGTGCAAGAGGCCCCGGCTTTCTGTGTGGTGCCTTTGGTTATCACAGCGACAATTTCCGTGATTCTGCTTTTTTATCCCCAACCTTTTCTCAGGCTGGCCAGAATGATGGTGCAAAGTATAACCGGAGTATGAGTCATGACAGACGAGAGAACAGACGAAATAGAAGGCAAGATGGAACTTGGCCATGAGCCTGTTACGCCTTTTCGGACTATTTTTTGGGTGGCTATTACAATAGGTGTTTTGTATCTGGGACTCATCTTTTTCAAGACGCTTTGAACAAGATCGTCAGTGGTGCCGTGTTTGTTGCTTAGGCTTTAGAAGGATTGTTATGAAACCAGAGAACAGCGAAGACAAAAAATATCTTTTTGATAAACCTGCAAGCATGAAGATACTGGCATGGTCTTTTTTGTTATCGCTCGTTCTTCTTCTTGCCCTGGAGTTCTTTATTCACAAGCACACTTATTTCCCCTCGGAAGAATGGCCTGAATTTTATTGTGTATTTGCCTTTGTCGGCTTTGTGGCACTTGTTCTTTCCGCAAAATATATCCTGCGGCCCCTTGTGAAGAGACGAGAGGATTACTATGACTGAAGTCCTGCCGCCAGCGGCCATTTTTATCATCGGAGGACTACTGGTTCCTATGATAAAAGGGAAATGGAAAAGCGCCTACATGTTGCTCATCCCGGTGGTAGGTTTCATAAACCTGATCAATATCCCTGAAGGAACTCATTGGGTTGTAGAGTTTATGGAATATGATCTTATCTTTGGTAAAGTGGACAGGTTGAGCCTCCTGTTCGGTTACATCTTCCATCTCATATCTTTCATAGCTATTCTCTATGCCATTCACGTAAAAGACGATGTGCAGAATGTTGCTGGGCTAGTTTACGCCGGCAGTGCCCTGGGGGTTGTCTTTGCCGGAGACCTTTTTTCTTTCTTTGTCTTCTGGGAAATGCTCACTGTAGCTTCCATATTTCTTATCTGGGCTCGCAGGACAAAAGCAGCTCAAGGCGCAGGATACAGATATCTTCTTGTTCATGCAGCCGGAGGCCTGTGCCTTCTGGCAGGCATCGTCCTGTATGTGAATCAGACAGGCTCTATTGAGTTCGGGTATATTGGACTTAATGGACTTGCCACTTTATTAATTTTCCTGGGTTTTGGCCTGAATTGTGCTTGGCCTCTTCTCCATCCATGGCTGACCGACGCCTATCCGGAGGCCACAATTACCGGGACCATATTCCTGAGCGCTTTTACTACAAAGTGTGCGGTTTACGCTCTTGCCAGGGCCTTTCCTGGCACCGAGGCCCTTATCTGGATCGGAGCGATTATGACCGCGTTCCCTATCTTCTATGCGGTCATTGAAAATAACCTCAGGCGGGTGCTGTCCTATAGCTTGATCAACCAGGTAGGATTTATGGTATGCGGAATCGGCATTGGGACCCAAATGGCCATAAATGGTGCTGTTTCCCACGCCGTGAACGATATCCTTTTCAAGGGCCTGTTGTTCATGTCCATGGGCGCGGTGATGTATCGTAATAACAATAAAATCAACTGCACTGCCCTGGGTGGACTGTACCGGACCATGCCGCTCACCTGTATCTGTTGTATAATAGGGGCTGCATCCATCTCGGCCGTTCCGCTTTTCAGCGGTTTTGTCAGTAAGTCAATGGTCATGAGTGCGGCTGCTGACGGTCATATGCAGATTATATGGTTCATTCTGCTGTTTGCCTCAGTGGGTGTATTAGAGCATGCAGGTATCAAGATCCCGTTTTTTGCATTTTTTGGACATGATTCCGGGCTGAGACCCAAGGAAGCACCCCTCCACATGCTTCTTGCCATGGGCATTGCGGCGTTCTTTTGCATCTTCAACGGATCATTTCCCAGCTACCTGTATAGTCTCCTCCCATATCCGGTCGAGTATGTACCATACACGGTCCCGCATGTGGTAGGTCAGACCCAGCTAATTTTCTTTGCCGCCCTTGCCTTCATACTTCTCACTCTCTCTGGCATGTCTCCCTCCGAGATGAGGGCTGTCAATGTTGATGCTGATTGGTTCTACCGCAAAGGTAGCGGGCTTTTTTACCGGGTCATGGATATTAGTATGAACGGATTGACCAGGGTCGCTGACCGGGTCATTGCGGGTGAGTTGACCGGATCTATCTGCCGCATATCCCAACGCTGGCCTGAAGTCCTCTGCCTCGGGGTTATGATTCCCCTATGGAGTTTCACCGGCGCAAGAGGAAAAGACCTCCAGGGCAAGATCGAAAGGACTCGATCGGCCCTGCAAACACACACCTCACCCATAGGGATCAGTGCGGCTATAGCTACCATTTTTTTAGTATTAATTTACCTGTTGATGTGATATAATTTTAAAAATGTAAAAGATGTTGGCACAGAGAGGAGAAACAAATATTTGGCTTCTATAGAACAACTCAAAAGAATTCGACTCTTTGAAGATTTGACTGACGGCATGCTGGAACAGATACTTCCTCTGGCTCAAGAGCAATCTTTTGCAGAAAGGGAGATCATTTACGAACCAGGTAGTGAGGCTACCCACTTTTACTCACTGACCACAGGCAAGGTATTACTCCAGACCGAGCTTGCCTCAGCCCTTATTATTTCCCTCGGGGCCATCAAGCCGGGGTACTCATTCGGCTGGTCTGCCCTTCTTCCCGAACCCGCCCATACTTCCCTTGCTGTTTGTGTGGAATCATGCGAAATCATGGTTATGCCCGGAGACAAACTTAAGGCCCTTTTTGATCAAGACCACACCATGGGATTTCTGGTTATGCAAAAGGCTGCTACAATCCTTGAGAACCGCTTGGAACGTCGTACAGCACAGTTTGTCAAGGTAATAACCAAACACCCGGATATAGCAATGCTTTTGGGTTTGTAAAACGGGGAGGGAATGTATTTCCTCAGCCTTCATGTGGGTGCGGCTCAAAAGGCAGCCTGATGGCAAAAGTTGATCCTTTCCCAGGTTCAGAGTCTACTTCTATAGTGCCGCCATGCTCATGGACTGTTTTCTGAGTAACAAGCAGGCCGAGGCCCGTGCCTTTTGACCCCTTGGTGCTGAATAGAGAGCTAAAAATTTGCTTTCTTACGGTCTCATCCATGCCGCAACCATTGTCAGAGACTTGAAGAATAAATGCTTCATCACTTTCGCGCCTTGTGGTCACCCGCAACAGGTGTTCCTCGCGCTCATTTTCATCAAATGTAACGGCATCAATTGCATTGGAAATCAGGTTAAGCAGACAGAGATGAATTCCTTTGGGGTCTAGAGACACATCGCCTATGGTTGGATCAAAATCTCTGACAATCTCTACTCCGGATTCTTTCGCCTTGATACCCATTAGCTTACATACCTCTTCTGCAAGTGCATTCGGGGAGCACTTTTCATATTCAGGCTCACGCTCCTTGGAATAGTTGAGGAGATCCATAACCAGGCCGGAGATCCTGTCAATATTCCTTTGCACCATGTCCCAGCCGGTGCGAAGACCCTGCATATTTTCCTTCTTAAGTGCGCTGTCTACTATATAGACTCCTCCCTTAAGACCACCTAAGATATTTTTGATACCGTGGGCAAGTCCGGCTACTGTTTCTCCGGTGGCAGCCAACCTTTCGGACTTGATCAATTCCTGCTGTAGCTGCTTGATTTCCCTTAGATCGTGGAGGAAACCCACACTTCCAATTACCTCACCATCTTGATAAAGTACAGTTCCTGAAAACTTAACCGGTATCTTGTCACCGTCCCTTCCCAAAACAAAGGTCTCTCGCCAGGTATGCATGTCCTGCCTTTCTAGTTTTTTGCCATGCAGACCTTGCATGATTTCTTCGGCTGTCTCCGGTGGATCGAGACTGCTTATATCAATCTTCCCTATTACTTCATCCTTGGAATATCCAAATATTCTCTCATCACCTTGATTAAAGATCATGATTTTTCCCTGTTTATCAGTGCCGATTATACCGTCGATGGAATGCTGAATCAGGTTGTCTTCAAACTCGTACCTCTGTCGTATTTCCTCTGTGGCTTGCTTAACCTTATCTTCCAGTTTGTCAGTATACTCCTTGAGCATTTTCCTTAAACGAAGCCTTTCCTTTGCCCGTTTTAAGGCAACTGTCAGGGCTTCGTCCACAATAGGCTTGGTGACAAAATCAGAGGCCTCAAGTTGAAGAGATTGGATAGCCACGTCCATATCGCCGTGCCCGGTAACAACTATCACCTCAGTTTCAGGGCTTATTTCCTTAATTTTTTTCAATACCTCAATGCCATCCATGCCGGGCATCTTTATATCAGTTAAGACAATTGGGGGGGCTTCTTTCCTAAATACCTCAAGGCCGCTTTTGCCGTCCTCTGCCGTCAGCACCTCGTAGCCGTCACTCCTCAGCGACATTCCCACAATCTTCCTTGCCGGCTCTTCATCATCAATAAGTAAAAGCTTCAACAGATTGCCCCACTGTTAGAATATTATTTAAGCGTTCAAAGCTTCAGGGTTTCGCCGTTCCGGGTCACCTTTTGAACATGGAGGGAATTTCAGCAGAAATGTTGTACCAATCCCCACCTCGGTTTTTACATCTATAGTTCCCCCGTAATCCTTGACAATTCCATAACTGATGGACAGGCCCAATCCTGTTCCAGTACCCACTTTTTTGGTGGTAAAGAATGGTTCAAAGATCTTATCCAGCACTTGTTCGGGAATACCATTTCCAGTATCGGATACAGAAACTGCGACTCGTTCTTTGTCTGTAAATGAACTTATTGTCATTTTACCCCTCGGTTCGCCTTTCTCCTCAATGGCATCACGGGCATTGACAACCAGGTTTAAAAGGACTTGTTCCAACTTATTACTATCGGCCATTATATGGGGCAGGTTATCATCCAGGTCCAACTCTATCGCTATATCACGTACTTTGAACTGTTGTCCCAATATCCCAAGGATATTTCTTATAGGCACATTTACATCAAGCTCTGTCGTTTTAATACCCACCCTGGCAAAGTCCCGCATATGATTTATGATTGCCGCTGCCCTGTCTACCTGACCAACAATTTGTTCGATCACAGTTCTTAATTCTTCATCCTCAATTTTTGTGTCCTTGTCGATCATCTTTGACAGAAATGTGGCGCCCATTCTAATAACACTTAACGGTTGATTTAACTCGTGGGCTACGCCTGATGCCATCTCACCCAAGGTGGACATCTTACTGGCCTGAATTAACTGGGTCCTTTTTTCTAATTTCTTTATCTCTTTTTCAGAAATATCCAGCTTAGAGACCATGTGTTTAAAGGAATCTGCCAGCTGGACCGTCTCGTCACCCACATGGGTTTTATATACTTCGCATTGACGACACTCTTCCAGCTTTTCAGGAAAGCTTCCTGATGGTTGGCCAAAACAAAGTGTCCCGTCCATGTACCAGCACATTGTCGCAGTATTTCCATACGCAGGGCAGTCAGTTTTTGTGCATTTTTCTATGTCCCAGCACTTGACCTCTCTGCCAAAATCAAGGTCTGTTTTTCCATAGCTGATTTCATCGGATAATCGCGTAAGGTTGGAGAGGGGCTTGGTAACGAATTTGGATAAGAAAATGAATAAGAAAACACCCACAATTACAACGGAAGCCAGACCCCAGATAATCTCTCTGTTCCTGACTTCTGCTACTCGCTTCTCTACTGGACCCCAGCTAATTCCTACGGTTAAAATCCCCAATATTTCATTTTCACTTCCATGGCATTTATAGCAGGTTTTCTCATTCGGGATAGGCATGGCATGGAGAAGTATCTTTTCTCCCTCCTGAACCTCCAGGACCTTTGCCAGAGAACCGGTTTCTAATGCCTCTTCAGTAGCATGTGAATCGTCAAGCCTTTTTACATTGGCTGGCAAGCCACTGTATTTGATGGTGCCTGTAAGATCGCAAAGATTTACGAGTCTCACATCCTTCAATTTATATAAGCTTTCCAGGATGGCCTGCGCGGCCACCATGTCTCCGTCGAGCATGGGGTATTCAATACTTCTCATTACCGTATCACTGATCTCGTATGCCCGTTCCTCCTGTTTTTGAAGATGAAACTTGATTCGCGTCACCATGTCATAGTAAGTAAGGAGGCCTATTACTATGATTAAAATTACGCTCATACCCATTATCACCTTTTCCGTGACGCTGGTTATGTGTAGCCTTGCCCATAATCTATCCAAAAGAGGTGTCATTTTACCTGTTCCTCACTCCCAGGCTCATGCTAATGATGGCATATAGTGAAGCGGTTTAATACCCCGGATGCTTGTGCCCGCTATGACAGTTTGTACATATATTTTTTGGAATGCTCAATGTCTTTTGATGTTCCAGCCTGGTCGGGGCCTTGAGATGTAAGCTGGCCGGACCATGACAACTTTCACACTGTTTATTGACCATCCGCGGGGTTTTTTCCACACTGACAAATCCTCCTGTTTTCCCAAAGCCGGTCGTATGGCAAGGCAGACAGCCATGGTCATGATCTTTTTTCCTCATCTGTATGACCCGAAAATTTCTTGCGTATTTCCAGGAGAGATAGCTATCCACGTGCTCTGGATGGCATTCTTTGCACTTGTCCATTCCTACATAGAAAGCCTTCTCCTTTTCAGCCCGAAGATACGGTGTGTTAAAAGCAAAGAAAAATAAAGCAAGAAGCCAGGTGGTCATGGTGATAAATAGTTTTTTTACTCTCATCTTCAAGCTCCTTTGACAAGAATTAACATCGAAGATCTGGGAATAAATAATATTTTATCGTATCTTGTGAAGCATGAGGGGTAAACTTCGCTCTGTATCTCCATACCAAAAACTTTACTATAGCAACGCTTTTGTGTTAATAAAAGAGGTTTTGTCCCACCAAAGAAGGCTATTTCCATTCGCTGTTGGTTGTAGGTGTTTTTCCGTTATCTGAAAACGTTTGAGAATAATCCTCATGCACCTTAGCCGGCAATCGAACTAACACCGTTGTCCCTTTCCCGAACTCTGACTTGATAAAGACCTCGCCGCCATGATCGCGAATGATCTTTTGTGTGATCAGAAGGCCAAGGCCTATGCCACGCCCTGCTTTTGTAGTAAAAAATCTATGAAAGAGATGCGACTTTATCTCATCTGTCATCCCGCATCCGTTGTCAGTAACTTCAATAAGAATGATCTCGCCGGAGTCGGCATCCGTTTCTGTCTTGGTCGTAACTGTGACTTCCCATTTTTTTGAGATATCTGCGTCATAGATGCATGCGTCAATGGCGTTTGAGACCAAGTGCCCTAGCATCCGATGTATACTGTCCAGTTCTATGTAGACCTCTGTGAGATTTGGGGCTAGGACCTTGTTCAGCTTGATCCGGTTATCATCGGCATATTTCTTAAAGATACTCATCACCTCGGATACAATATCATTAAGTTTGCACGGCGTTCGTTGAGGTTCCGTCTGCCTTGCATACCTTAATAGGTCCAGGACGAGATCCGAGACCCTCTCCAGGTTGCGCTGGAACATGGACCAACCTTCCTCTATCATATTGGGTTTTTCTTTGGCCATGCCTGTGTGGACCATATACATGCCGCCCCCCAGGCCGGTTGAGATATTCTTTAAACAATGGGCCAAGCTGGCCACAGTTTCCCCGATAGAGGCAAGGCGCTCGGCTTTTATCATCTCGTCCTGGGCCTTTTGAAGGGCGCGTTTATACTGTTCTGACTTGAGCTCCAGGTTCTTGGTATAATTCTGCAATTGCTCGCTCATGGCTATTTTTTTCCATGCCCTTTCGATTGCAACCATCAGGACTTCATCCCGGAGCGGCTTAGTTACGAAATCAGAGGCCCCATACTTGAGTGCTGCCACGGCTGTGTTCAGGTCACCGTGTCCGGTGATCACGATGACTTCCACCTGATCGTCGATTTTTTTGATCCTTTGTAGTACCTCTATACCGTCAATTCCAGGCATCTTGATGTCGGTCAAGACGAGCTTGGGGCGTTGTTTCTCAAAAATTTCCAAAGCCTTTTCGCCATTTTCGGCAGTCAGTACCTCATACCCTTCACTGGATAGGGAGAGATCGAGTATCTCCAGGATGGGCCGTTCGTCGTCAACAATCAACACCTTCTTCATTCTGATTTCCTCTTTTCTTTATAGGCCGGAAAGCGAACCCTGAATGTGGTACTGACGTCCAGGATCGATTCAACGTCAATACCGCCCTTAAAATCCCTTACGAGGCCATAGGTAATGGACAACCCCAAGCCAGTTCCCCTTCCCACATCTTTTGTCGTAAAGAAGGGCTCAAAGATCTTTTCCCCGATTCGTTCCGATATGCCCTTACCCGTGTCAGAGACCTCAGCCACGACCAAATCCCCTTCCAGATAAGTGGTAACGGTGATTTTCTTGACATCCTCTGTCCCTCTTTTTTTCATCGCATCCATGGCATTAGTCACCAGGTTCAAAAAAATTTGCTCCAGCCGGTTCCTGTCGGCCATGATTTTGGGGATGGCCTTGTCCATCTCCAGCTTAACCTCTATGTCCTGCAATCTGAGTTGCTCGCCAATGATCGTAAACAGATCTTTGATAGGTTGGTTAAGGTCAACCGGGTATACCCTGAAATCGCCCTTCCGCCCAAACTCCCGCAAATGGTTGATGATCTTTGTGGCCCTTTCCACCTGCCCACTTATGTTACGGCTCACTGTCATTAGCTGTTCATCTGAAATCTCCTGCCCGCGCCGTATCATCTTGGCAATAAAATCGGCTCCCATCCGCATTACATTCAGGGGCTGATTGAGTTCATGGGCCATACCGGTCGCCATCTCACCAAGGGTCGCCATTTTGCTGGCCTGAACCAGTTGGGCCTGTCGTTCAAGGCCGAGAGTAATATCTACAGTCCTGACAATCAGGGATAGACCGAGTGATCCACGTTCTCTTTCCCTGAATTTCCCGACCCGGGCATGAAAATCGATATAGAAATGATTATCTTCTTTCCTCCTGGCCCATAGCCTGGGTACAAACATATAATCGCCCTCTTTGACAAGGTGGCCAAGCTCTTTCTTGAGTCGCTGCGCGTCCTCCTTATCTAATAGATCGAAAAGGGACATCTCCAATAACTCTTCTCGGTCATATTCATATGCCTTGGTGGCCGCCTTGTTCAAGTCCAGGATTTTGGCTGAATCCATTTCGACCATAAACAGGCAGTTTGGGTCGTAGTTGAACAGAACGCGATATTTTTCTTCCGAGGCCTTCAATCCCTTTTCGACTCGTTTTTTTTCTTCTATCTCGCGCCGCAGTTGTTCGTTTACTATCATTAATTCGGCAGTGCGCTCTTTGACGTGTTGCTCTAGCTCATCGCGAGCCTTTTTCAGCATCTCTTGTGATTGCTTACGCGCGGTGATATCTCTTAAAGTGTGGATACTGCCCGCCGGATTCCCTTTCCGATCTAAATAGACAGCTGTGCTTATACTGACGTCAATAATGTTTCTTTCTTTGGTATATCGACGGCTTTCTATAGTAGAGAAATTCTCTCCTGCCAGCACCTTATCAATCATCATTTGGGTCTCAGGCCAGTTTTCGTCCGGGATATAATGTAATTTCTTTCCCTCAAGCTCGTCTGATATCCATCCGAAAATCCGTGTGAATGCCGAATTTATATAAGTAACCCTACCCTTCATATCATAGACAACAACAGGGTCGGGAGACGCGACCAGCACCGTGCGATATCTCTCTTCGCTCTGCCTGAGCGTTTCCTCCGCCCGTTTCTCATCAGCAAGTCTTTCTTCTTCAATCTCAAAGACATCCCAGAAGACCCTAGCAGTGATGTGGTCCATCAGTCGGATGTGCTCTGGCTTGTTGCGGGAAATTTCATTGGCCACATCATCACGACCAGTCAGTTCGAGGATCATGTTGAGATTTTTGATTTTGTATAGATCACGGTAATCCATTGTCGTATAGATACCGTTTTCCTGGGCATAGCGATAACCTGGAGCCTTTGAATTGATATCTGCGACCGCTATGATTTCCATGTGAAGCTGGCGGAGTGTTTCAGCAAATATCATATCCATAATCGCCTTGCACCCGTTACCACCACCCACAATTGCGACCTTAAGTCCTTTATGCTCTTCCATCATTCACTCTCTCTGAAGCTGACTGCATTTTTTTTGGCATATGCCGAGGGAGTCTAACGAAAAAGTAGTCTCTTGGTTAGCTTTTGGGTCCACTGATATCTCCCCACCTTGTTCATGAACGATTCTTTGCGTAATAAGGAGACCAAGCACTGTACTAAGCCTTGCTTTGGTAGAGTTAGGATAATAATCTTATACTACATTGCAGCAAAAGAACTACAAAGGCAATCAATTTACTAGGAAACTTTGTATAATATTGGAGAAGAACGAGCCGGAAGAAGCAAAAAACTTTGCTTATTGCCATTTTGTCTTTCAAAGCGGATCATTTTGTGCTATGTATTTGTTTAGTTAAAGAAATAGGTTTGCCTAAGGGCTTTCTCAGTAATTATAGGAGTGAGGAAGAAAATGGCTAAAAAGATACTAATCGTGGACGATGAGCCTGATATTATCGCCTTTATCAGTGTAGTTCTTGAAGAGAACGGTTATTCAAGCATAAGTGCCAGTAATGGGATTGAGGGGCTTGAACTTTTGCGCAAGGAGAAGCCTGATCTGGTTTTGCTCGACCTGATGATGCCTAAAAAAAGTGGCATTGCCATGTTTCAG
>JAFDDO010000039.1 GCA_019310825.1 Deltaproteobacteria bacterium
AAATACTGTATTCTACCACGCTCCACCAAAAGCCGCAGGAAAATTGCAAGGGCATCTTCCACTCCTGATGCCTTGATAATCTCCTCCAGGACTGTTTGTTTAATGTCAGCCGGAAACACCGGACTGACAAGGGCGGCCTCTACATCAGGACTTCCCTCCAAAAAGGCGTCTATGTCCTTCAGCGCCTCACTATAGGCCTCTAGCTTCCCCTCCTCTTTGGCAACGGCAAAGAGGGCCTTAGCATACCTTTTAGCTATGACTGTATTGGTCAATTTTTCTGCACCACCCTTTCAAGATATTCACTGATGAGACGATGATGATCCTCCTCATTCAGGTTCTTGCGAATCAGATCCTCCGCCATCTTGACGGCCATATCAGCCACTTCGGTCTGCAGCTCGGTCTTTGCCTTGGCAAGCTCCTGCTGCACATAAAATTCTGCCTGGGCCTTGATGCGCTCCGCAGCTTCGTGGGCCTGGGCTATAATCTTTTCTTTCTCTGACTCCCCTTGCTCAGTGAAGCTTTTCAGTATGCGCTCTGCCTGTTCATCCATAGTGGAAAGCTTGGTCTCATACTCTGCATACTTGCGCTCTGCGTCAGCCCGTTTGGCCTCCAGATCTTCAAATGCCGCCCGTATTGATTCAGTCCTACCCTTTAGAGCACCTGTAATTGGCTTACGCAGAAATTTTACAAGAAGAAAGGCAAGAATTGAAAAGTTAAGACAATGCCAAATAAAATTCATTACCTGGCTGTGAGTCAGCCCGTGATGTTCTCCATGCCCTTCTCCATGGGCGGCAGCAGCCTCGTGGCCCTCTCCATGAACTGCGGCACCCTCTTCACCGTGGGATGCCATTTCATGACCTACTCCGGTGGCAGTATCATGGACCGATTCAACACCAGGAGTATCGTGCCCTGGCCCCTCGTCGGCAGCCCCTGCAAAACCTCCCATGGTTATCAAAAGGGCAACAAAAGAAAAAGCCACGACCAGAAGCCACGTACCAGCCCAACCCCTCCTCGTACATTTCATTTATATAGCCCTCCCCAGGAGCTTCTGCGAAATATCCATAGCAAAAGCCTCAACTTTTGCCGCAAGGTCCTTCCTTGCCCCACCGATCTCTGATGTAAGTTCTGCCATCAGCTCCTGCTTCCTGGCATCAGCCTCCTTATTGCTGGCCTCAGTCATTTGATGCTCTTCCTCCCTGGCCTCCTGCTTCAACTTCTCCATTGCCCCTTGCCCGGATCCGCGAGCTTCGGCCAGCTTCGTATCAAAATCCTTAAGAAGCTGCTCGGCATTGCGCTCATATTTATCAACATCGCTCTGAATAGACGCCATCCGGGATGCACGCTCTGCAAGCAATTTGCGAATAGGCTTGTAAAGCATACCATTCAGGATAACCAACAGGATCAAATAACCGATTAATTCTGCAAATAATGAATAATCAAGATCAATCATTTTTTGTTTCCTTCCCCCCGAAGGCCCAACATCTAATAAAAATAGGAGCTTAGATCGAATGAACCCCCATTCAGAATTTACTTCAAACTGCTTTTACATTATTTAAATAATCCTGTCAACGCCTTTTACCTATCAAATACCCCTTTTCTCTCCCCAGAGGATTTTATGTAACTGGATCTGGAACCTTACAGAAAGCCTGTCTGCTATAATCCATTCAGCCAACTGAAAAGGGACCGGCCCTCCCCATGCAGGGGAAAACAGGACCTCTGTATAACATGAAAGGCACAGCCTGATAACCTCTTCCCGTGCCCACTCATAATCCTCCCTGCCCGTTATCACAAATTTGAGTTGATCCCCTTGATTCAGCCAACCAAGGTTTTCTTCAAGAAAAAATTCCTCCATGCCGCTCCCGGGGGTCTTTCGGTCAACTATTTTGACAACCTCCCCGGGGACATTCCTAAGGGCCAGACTCCCGTTGGTCTCCAGAAGCACTGTGGCGCCTTCATTCAGCAAGGCCTCAAGCAAAGTAAGTGTTCCCGATTGCAAGAGGGGTTCACCTCCGGTAACCTGTACAAGGCCAATCCCAGACTGCCTCCATTCATCAATAAGACCCGGGATATTCCTCTTTTCTCCCTTATTATATGCATATCGTGTGTCACAATAGGTACACCTGAGATTACAGCCCGAAAGACGAATAAAAAAGCAGGGCCATCCGGCCCATGCGCCCTCTCCCTGAAGACTCACAAAGGTCTCGGAAACCGAGAGTAACGAGGAGGATTGTTGATTGATGATTGTTGATTTAGTCTGCACATCAAATATATATTTCAAGGAAAGTGCCTAAAGTGGGCTAAAGTTAACGTAACTGTTCACAGGTTCACCGTTCAGGGTTCAAATGTTCAGGGTTGTTTTTCTTTTGTTAACCTTCACTGACCCAGCACCTTGAATCCTTGAATCCTTTAGGTGAAACTGCTGCATCCCAGGCATTGCTCCACTGTGACAAAATCAGAAAATGTAATTATCTCTGATGGTAAACTCCGTAACGAAATTCGGATAAACCCAACTTTAGGCACTTTAAATTCACTATAATTACACTGCAAAAAGTCTGAAACATGATTCAGCTCAAAAAACCCGAGATGCAAGGCGCAAAATTTTCCAGGAATGAGAAGTACTTAGCGTATGTCGCAATGACTGGAAAATTGAAGCAACGCCGCAGATTGGGTTTTTTCAGCGGAATCAACTATTACTCTAATTACTCCCAATAAGTCACTCCGCTTTTGGATGTCTCGCAGACAGTGACTTTTGCCAGATCTATCTCACTAAAAGGCTTAAGATCTTCCTTTAGACGGTTGTAGATATACTCTGCCAACCTCTCTGATGATGGATTTGTGTCCCTGAACCGGGGATGATCGTTTAAATTAGTATGGTCCAGCTCAGACAATACTCCGGTCACGGCCTTTTTAAGATCCCGAAAATCAATGCCCACATCTATTTTGTCCAACTTTTCAGCCCTGACCACTACCTCTACATTCCAGTTGTGGCCGTGAAGATGTTCACAGTTTCCGGGATAATTTCGGAGGTAATGAGCGGCTGAAAAATGCGTCCTAATAAACACATCAAACATCTCTTTTACCTATTGAGCATTCTCTCCGGCCAAATAGTGCAGTCCCGATACGCACCACAGTAGCCCCCTCTTCTATTGCTACTTCAAAATCCTGAGACATTCCCATAGACAGTTCCCTGAGCCCAGGACTATGCCCCAAGCCGACATTCGTCTTATCCCTCAAGTCACGAAGGGCCCCAAACCAAGGCCTTAATGACTCTGGTTCCGGCTCCCAGGGGGGCAGGGTCATCAGACCGCAAATATCAATACCGGATAGCTCTGCAGCTTCTGCGAGAAATACCGGAAGCTCTTCCGGAGAAAGGCCCGATTTCTTGGGATCTCGTGCCACGTTTACCTGAATGTACACAGACAATCTCTTTCCTGCTGCCCTTGCGTGGCGATCAAGGGCACGGGCCAGTTTCAGATTATCCACAGTTTCTATACAATTAAACAACTGCACTGCCAGCTTAGCCTTATTACTCTGTAAATGCCCTATAAAGTGCCAGTCGGTCTCACGATAAAGGTCCCCCATGGACTCAAGCTTTTTTGCTGCCTCCTGCACATAGTTCTCCCCGAAAAGCCTTTGGCCTGAGGATATGGCCTCACGAATTCTGCCCATAGGCACTGTCTTGGTAACAGCGAGAAGACGCACATCTTCCGGACGCCTGCCACCCCTTTGTGCGGCCTCGGCTATCCGGGACTTCAGCTCTTGCAAATTTTGCGTAATCATATGCTCAATTAAATTCCCGTTATTCTGTCATACTACGCGGTCTCTTAACTTTAAGACCTCCAGCTCCATAAGATACTTGATTACCTTATCTACGGGAAGTCCAACTACGTTTGAATACGAACCTTCGATCCTCTCCACCATGAATGACCCGATACCCTGGACAGCATAACTTCCAGCCTTGTCCATGGGCTCTCCGGTTGCCACATAGGCCCTTAAAACATCGGGGTCCTGTTCAGCCAGCCATACAAAACTACTGGCTGAAAATTCAACCGTGATCTGCTTTTCCGGCCACACTATACAACATGATGTTATTACTTCATGCGATCGTCCAGCCAGCCGACTTAACATATCCAGTGCATGGTTTTCGTCTCTGGGCTTTCCAAATATTTCCCCGTCCAGCACTACAATGGTATCTGCACCCATGCTCACGGCTTGGGGATATCTTCGGGCAACATCCATGGCCTTTAGCCTGGAATTCAATTCCGCATATTCCAGTGGAGACTCTCCGGGTCTTGGGTCTGTTTCTTGAGACTCACTGGGCCGGACTACGAAATCCAGTCCCAGCCCGGACAAAAGTCGCTGTCTTCTGGGTGAACTGGACGCAAGAACTAGGGCACAGGTAGTCTGAAAAGGTCCCTGGCATTGGCGCTTGTGCATCGAGCGATCTCCTCTAAAGGCATTTCTTTGATCCTGGCGATTTCCTCTGCGACATGGATGACCCGGGCCGGCTCATTCGGCTTGCCGCGGTAAGGGACCGGACTCAAAAATGGAGAGTCGGTCTCTATGAGTAGACGCTCCAATGGTACATAGCGCACAACCTCTTTAACAACTTCTGCCTTGGGGAAAGTGATAATACCGGTTACGGATATGAAAAAACCTAGATCCAGGACCTGCTTTGCCACTTTTGTATTACCGGAAAAGCAATGCATTACGCCCCTTAAAGCCCCCGTGGCCTCTTCTCTCAATATTTTAACCGTCTCTACATGTGCATCCCTGTTATGAATTATAATAGGCAGATCAACCTGTCCGGCCATTTGGATCTGTTGGCGAAAGACCTTGCGCTGGATGTCCCTGGGTGAATATTCCTTGACAAAATCAAGCCCTATTTCACCCCAGGCAACCACATTCGGAATACCGGCAAGCTCCAAAAGCTCCTTATATACTTCATCTGAAGCCCCTTTTGCATCGTGGGGATGAATGCCTACTGCGGCATAAACATGAGGAAATTGCTGTGCCAGCTCAAGACTCTTTTTCGAACTCGCCAGATCTATCCCTATAGTAATAATCTGACGGACCCCGGCCTTCTCCGCCCTGCTGATTGCCCCTGGTTGGTCCTCGGCTAAAGGCAGGATATCGAGATGTACATGTGTATCTATGAAATCCGGACCGGGATAAACATTCATGGCAGTCTCTGACTTAAGCACTCACACCATGTAGGGTAATAATTACGTTTGTACCCCCAAGCTTGTTTCTCGTCAGGCACATAAACCCGTCATGCAACTCAATTACCCGTTTTGCCAAGCTCAGACCCAGGCCCAGCCCGTGGGTCTTGGTGGTAAAGAAAGGCTCACCCGCCCTGTTCAGGTGCCCCCTTGCCATCCCAAGCCCTGTATCTGTTATCTTAATTTCAACATTTCTTTCAGGTGTAGACACTGAAACTGTCAGTATTCCGCCCTCCGGCATGGCCTCCACAGCATTCTTAAGTATGCTTAAAAAGGCCTGCTGGATGTATGTGCGGTCAAGAAAGAGCACCGGCTCAAGATCAGGAAGATCAACGTTCAATGTTATGTTGTGTCTATCCAATTCTGACTGTAAAAGGGCCAGAGATGCCTTTATCAGATCGCAAACCCTAACCAGCTCCGGATTCAACTCAGGGATCTCAGTAAAATCGAAAATCGCAGTCAGGGTCTTTTCCACACGCTCACTTTCTCTGACCATGGTCTCGGCATAATTAATTAATTCAGAGTCCTTGAGTTTTCTCTTAAGAATTTTGGCCATGCCCCCTATTGTTGCAAGGGGATTTCGTATTTCATGAAGTAATTGGTCAGACATTCTCCCCAGGGCAGCATACCTTTCCGCCTCAACCAGTTGGTCCTTGTTCCGCTCAACCTCATCATTCAGGGTCCTCAGCGCCTGGACCCTCTCCTCCAGCATCTCACACATACGTGTTTTGCCCACTGCTATGGAAGCAAGACCTGCAAAGAGCTGAAGGGCATCAACATCTCCCTGGTCTATGGGTCGTCCGGTAACAAAATTGTCAGCAAGTATCACTCCATAGGCATCTTCTTGAACAAAAAGCGGAGCAACGGCAAACTCATCCGCACCCAAGATCTGCATGAGATCCTCCGGAGCAACGGAAACGTTTTCGTTCTTGCCTCCAACCCAGAAGGCACTTCTCTCATTCACCGCCCTCACCAATATGTGGTCTTTTTATGAAAGCGGAACTTTTATCTGTACTACAAGTTGATTGAGTGGATGAGTTTTATCATAAAATGCCTCTCTAACATCATCCAGGATTTCAAAAAGGGAAAGCTGTTTTTTAGATATCTCAGCCCATATTCGGCCGGCATCTTCAGGGCTTGCAGGGCCAATTGCCAACTTACCTTCCATGTACTTTTTTTCAGTATTCAGTTGAAATAAAAATGCCCTGTTAAAACCCAGACCCTCTTCCACAGTCACTCCAACCAGCACAGCCTGAAGGATTTCATCAAGGTCCCGTGCCATCAAAAAGGCAGAATTAAGCTTAACTGCCAGATCTAACAAAGGCCTAAATCGGCCACGACTCCGTGGCAAACTCACGTTGTGAGAGACATCATCCCTGTCTTTTTCGTAAGATGCTGCCATAAATTCGCCCATTACCTAACCCTGCACGTTCATCAGGAAACTATTGTTTTCTACTTAAATATATGATGCTCAAAAAACATGTCTATGTCGTTATTTCATTTTTTTCTTCTGCCTATGCGCTCGAATAAAATCTTTAGTCTTGCAAGAGGCTCTTTATTGATCGGAAATCCTGCGCCTCAACTCCAGAAAACTCTTAGTAAAATCTCTTTATATCCACCTATTGCCGGCATTGGCTGTCCCGCAAAAGGGCTTCCCTGACTGTTCAAAGATTCAACTACGCTGCTCTAGAACAAGATCCAGAACTTTGCAACTATTCTTATATTTATCTATCTGCAAAACAGCTTGACACAAGACCACACTTTCGTATAGTAACATGAATTGGTAATAGGTAGCGATTACCTTGCATTGTTATTCAGAGTAAATTTCTACTTGAAGCAACTTAATTAAACAAGGGGGGAATCATGCGCAAGAAAATTACATCAGTGGCTTTGGCTATTATCTTCTCACTGAGCATGGCAGGCGTCAGCTTGGCAGCAAAATGCAAAGGCAAAGTCGAATCGGTATGTGAAGGAAAGATAACCATTACGATCGACGGCAAATGCAAACTTAAAGACGGCGAAAAGGTAACCATCAAATCAAAGAAAAGGGCTGTCGAGGGCTGCTAACATACTCGAAACCTAAAAAGAAAAAAATAGGGGAGCACAAGCTCCCCTATTTTTTTGACTCCTGACAGAAAATCATAGAACAGAGCCACTACGCTCATTGAGCCCTTTCTGCCCAAGCTCCTTTAATTTTTCTATAGTTGCCGCATAGTCGCGAGAACCAAAAACCGCCGATCCGGCCACACAGATATCAGCGCCCGCTGATACAACATCCTCTATAGTCTGCGAATTCACGCCCCCATCCACTTCAATAGGCACATAATGATCCAAACTCGCCAGAAGTTTTCGCAAATGCCTGATCTTATCAAGGGACGAGGGAATAAAATACTGACCACCAAAGCCTGGATTCACACTCATCACAAGTACCAGATCCAGGTCTTCCAAAATGTATTCAAGAGTCGACGGCGATGTCGCAGGATTCAACACAGCCCCTGCCTTGACTCCAAGGGTCTTTATGGCATTGATAGTCCTGTGAAGGTGTGTGCAAGCCTCAACATGCACAGTAAGCCAAGAAGCGCCGGCCTGGGCAAAGGCTTCTATGTAGCGATCAGGAAATTCGATCATAAGATGCACGTCCAAAGGCAACTTAGTGACCGAACTCAAGGCCTTCACTACCATAGGTCCTATGGTAATATTGGGGACAAAATGACCGTCCATTACATCCACATGAATCACGTCTGCTCCAGCCATTTCTACTGACCTGACTTCTTCAGCCAATCGGCCAAAATCTGCTGACAATATCGAGGGCGCAATCTGTATCTTCATATCATGCATAATAAAAAAACCTCCTGTATATGCCAAAGGCACTCTGAACAATCACTGATTCCGCTGAAAAAACCCAGTCTGCGGCGTTGCTTCAATTTTCCAGTCACTGCGACGTACGATAAGTACGTTTCGTTCCTGGAAAATTTTGCGCCTTGCATCTCTGGCTTTTTGAGCTGAATCATGTTTCAGACTTTTTGCAGTGTAATCAGCCCTGAATTTACTTTACCCTGTTATTAATTGCTCGTTTCCGAATTGGAAACTATATTCTATCTAAGACCGGAAAAAATCTCCTGAATAATTGTTCGTAAATACAGAATAGGCGCTAAAGGAAAAGACAAAAAAATGAGCCAGTCATCCACCAATATAGTGGCCAAAAAGATGGTAGACTTTATGGAAAGTGCCTCCTGGATTCGGAAAATGTTCGAGGAAGGTGCCGTCCTTAAGGCCAAGTTTGGCGCAGACAAGGTATGTGACTTCAGCCTTGGCAATCCTGACCTTCCTCCACCCGCATCTTTTCAAAAAACACTTGAGACTGTTGCTGCTGACCGATCTCCGGGCGTCCATTCATATATGCCAAACGCAGGTCTTCTCGATGTGAGGTCAAGGATTGCCACACAGGTAAACAGAGACCAGCAGGTGGAATTAGGAGCAGAAGAAATTATCATGACCTGTGGCGCAGCAGGTGGGCTCAACATCATTTTCAAGTCCCTCTTAAACCTAAATGAAGAGATAATCGTACCAACGCCATACTTTGTAGAATACGGTTTTTATGTCGACAATCACGGAGGCAAGCTGGTACCGGTAAAGTCAAAATCTGATTTTTCTCTGGACATCGAGACTATTGAAAACGCTATAAATAATAAAACAAAGGCAGTTCTGTTAAACTCCCCAAACAATCCATCCGGAGCAATTTACAGCAAGAAAGAGCTTGTGGCCCTAGCAAAGCTGCTTACGCGAGCAAGTGATTATTTCAGCCGCCCCATATTTTTAATCTCAGATGAACCCTATCGCAGGCTGGTTTTCACCGGCTCCACTGTGCCTCCGATCCTCAAATTTTACCCTAACAGTATAGTGACCACCTCTTTTTCCAAGGACCTCTCCATTCCTGGCGAACGAATAGGTTATGTTGCAGTCCACCCGGAAATATCTCACAAAACACCCCTATTGGGGGCTCTTACCCTGGCAAACCGTATTCTGGGCTTTGTTAATGCACCGGCCCTGATGCAGAGAGTAGTAGGAAAAGTGCTCGATGCCAATGTTGACATCGGAGTATACCAAAGGCGCAGAGACTGTCTGGCAGAAATCTTAAAAGAGGCCGGCTACGCATTCACCGTGCCCCAGGGCGCCTTTTATTTCTTCCCACGCACTCCAATTCCAGACGACACGAAATTTGTCCGCATGCTGCAGAAAGAACGAATACTGACAGTACCGGGCACGGGCTTTGGCGCACCTGGACACTTTCGAATAGCCTTTTGCGTGGACGACGAGATAATTGAACGGTCAAAGGAAGGGTTCATAAGGACCATGGAGATGGTGAAAAAATAGGTAACTACTCAGGTTGAAGGCTGAAGGTTGAAGGTTGAAGGTTGAAGGATTTCAAGCATTTCGCAATGATCGAACAAAGATGAATCCTCTAAAAAAATTTTGCAATCTCGTCAGCCAACTCAAATGCCCGCGCTTTTGTGTGATCACGCATGATTTGTCCCTATTAGCCTTCTACCTTCAGTCTATCCACCTAATTCCTAATGGTCTGTTGTCTCAAAATTGCCGCGAAAAAACCATCAGGTCCGCTAGGACTGGGGAAGATAACAAGAAATCCATTCTCATCGACCAGCGTGGCGGCTGGTCCCAGCAAAACCTGACCTGCCGGTACGATGTGCCATCCAGGATGGCTGGAAAGAAAAACCTCCACTACTTCCCTGGTCTCCTCAGGCTCCAGGGTGCAGGTTGCATAGACCATGGTACCTCCTGGTCTGATTAAAGGGACAAGGCCATTGAGCAAAGACTTTTGTTGAGAAGCCGATTCTGGCAGCGAAGCCCTGGTGCGATTCCACTTGATGTCAGGGTGCCGTCTTATGACACCAAGGCCTGAGCAGGGAGCATCTACCAGGATACGGTGATATCTGCCCTCAAGCTCGGGAAGTCTTGCATTAAAGGATTCAAAAGGAATACAGGAAATGCACTTTATCCCAAGTCTTTCCTGATTTTCCTTTAGAAGTTCCAGGCGGGCATCATTCCTGTCTGTGGCCTCTACTATTCCATGATCTCTGATCAACTGTACAATATGAGTCGTCTTACCACCAGGCCCTGCGCAGGCATCAAGTATGATCTCATGAGGTTTTGGGGCCAAACAGTACGAGACCAGTTGTGCCGCCTCGTCCTGTACCTGAAACCATCCATGTTTGAAACCGGGGATTGTTACGGGAGACCCGGAATAACCACGAATCATTATGGCTTCAGGCGCATAGCGACCCGGGACGGCATCTATACCATGATCTGTAAGGGTATTAAGGACGTGTTCTCTTGTTATGGTCAGGGTATTTACCCTGAGAGTCAACGGGGCCTGTATGTTATTGGCCCTGCAGAGGGACCTTGCTTCTTCAAGTCCGTATCTCCCCACCCATCTATTGACCATCCAACGCGGGTGAGACGTCTCAATGGCAAGCCTTTCAACCGCATCAAGGCCCATCGTGTCCTCACACCTTCGGGCCATTTCCGGCCCAAGAGACTCTCGCCTTTCAGCCACCCGGCGAAGAACAGCATTCACCAGACCGGAGGCCCAGGCATTATTGGATGACTTTACACCTTTAACTGCCTCATTCACTGCGGCTGAAAACGGAATGCGGTCAAGAAACAGGATCTGAAAAACCCCAATTCTCAAATGTGACCGGACTATGCTTGAAAGCCTCTTCTTTTTGGAGATAAGCTGGAAGTCTATGTGCCGGTCCAGAAGTACTAACCATCTCACGACTCCAAAGACCAATTCACGGACAAGGGCTCTGTCTCTGACAGACCATGGACCTGTGTTTTCAAGGAAATCCTCTGTCAGTTGCGCCAAAGGCATACGCCTAGATTGTGAAAAGCCTTCCCACTTCAGGAGGACTGAAGCGGCAAGCTGGCGCGTAGTAATAACTCTTCGCCTAGTCTTCTTCATACTACAAGACACCGAGCGCAATCAGTGCCTTACCATGGGATCGTGTAAGCATGGGTCTTCATATGACTGATTACACATCAAAAAATCCTGAAATATGATTCCGCTCAAAATGTCTCAGATGCAAGGCGCGAGTTTTCCGAGGAAAGGCGTACTTAGCGTACGCCGCAGTGACGAGGAAATCGAAGCAACGCAGCAGATGGGATATTTTCAGAGGAATCATGATTCAAACCTTGCACCAACAGGAATTGGCCTGCCCCTCAGGAACTCTGCGCAGGGCATACGTCTCTTCCCCGGCCACTGAAGCTCCCTGATACCCAGACAGCCTTTTCCTGCAGCAATCACCACACCGTCATCTCCAACACGACAGACCGTACCGGGTTCCATGTCCATAGCATCTACTTCTAACACAAAAGGCATATAGAGTCGCAGACGCTGACCATTACAAATGGTATAGGCCCCTGGTCTCGGATCAAGGGCCCGGACCATATATGAAATACGCCTTGCAGGTTGAGACCAGTCAAGCCGTGCCATCTCCGGCTTGATGGGAGGGGCATAGCTTATGCCATCCTCAGGCTGGGATCTGGGTTTTAAAGTGCCTTTGTGCAATTCATCCAGTGCCTGTAAAAGAAGACTGGCCCCCAACTCGGCCATACGTTCATAGAGCTCACCAAAAATCTCCTCCGGCCCGATGGTCGTGGCTTCCTGAAGGAGCATGGGACCTGTGTCCATTCCGGCATCCATCTCCATAATGGTTATGCCGGTCTCAGTATCTCCCTGTATAATGGCCCACTGTATCGGTGCTGCCCCTCGATATTCAGGGAGCAGGGATCCATGGACGTTTATAGGCATTATTCTCGGAATATCAAGCATTTCCTGAGGAAGTATCTGGCCGTAGGCAGCAACAACCAAAAGGTCGGGGGCAAGGTCCCGTACCTGACTGAGGAACTCCGGAGAGCGGGCCTTCTCGGGCTGGAGCACGGCAATACCCGCCTTTTCTGCCAAAACCTTTATTGGAGAGGGCATCAACTTCCTGCCCCGGCCCTTGTGCCTATCAGGCTGGGTTACTACAGCCACTATCTGATCCGGACCTTCCAGTAAGGCCTTCAGCACTGGAACTGCAAATTCAGGAGTACCCATAAATACAATTTTATACAAATTCATGACTCCATCAGACCTCCGGACAAATGTCATTCCAAAATTTTGGGGTTGAGGAATTGAGGGATTATAATCAAAAAAGCATCTTCTATTACCCAATACCTGACACGGACAAGCCGGAGCCAAAAAGGTTTGAAGATAAAAAATTGATCACTAAGGTACTAAAATAAGAAAACACGACAGCCTGAATGTAGTTTTATTTCGCGCTTTCAAGCTTTCGTATTTTCGTGATTGTGTTTCAGAATTTTCTGCCGGGAAAACGCAATTTTTAGTACTAAGAAACTAAATTTGCAATTCCTTAATTGTCAGTATTTACAATCGAGTTAGCTATTCCTCTCTGGGGCGGATCTTTGGCCACTTCTTCCTGAAAAGGATCTTTCTTACAGGATTCAAGCGGTCCACAAAACATATACCCTTCAAGTGGTCCAGCTCATGCTGTATACACCGGGCAAGGAGTCCTTCGGCCTCTATCCTCACTTCCTTTTCGTTCCGGTCATAGCCAACCAGGTGCAGCCTGAGAGCCCGTTCTACAGGTGCCACATAGTTTGGAACACTCAGACAACCCTCTTCACCCACTTCCTCTCCTTCCAATTCTGTGATACGAGGGTTAATTAATACTATAGGATTTGGGCCCTCTTCAGAAGGAGTTACATCCATGACCACCAGTTGCTTGAGTTCGCCTATCTGGTTTGCTGCAAGGCCAACCCCTTTGGCCTTGTACATCATTTCCAGCATCTGGTCGATCAAACCCTGGAATTCCCCGTCCACCTTCTCAACAGATCGGGCCTCTTGTCTTAATATCTCATGTGGATAGATTAGTATCTTCATAACAACAAAATAATAATGTCTGCAGGATGGCCAAGCAAGCACTACCTCGAAAATTATGAGAATTCATGCCTTTAGAAAAGACCTCCTGAGACCCGCGGCTCTGGATTTCCGGTTCCTTCTGAGTCGCGGATACCCGAGGAAATCAGCCCTTTTATTTGTAGGAAACCACTTTCAACTCCACCAAGGAGAACGGGACCTGCTTTATCGCGGGGTCTTCACCAGGAAGCAGAGTATGGCACGTTGTGCCAAGATAGTGCGTGTGGGGACAATCAAAGGGGAAAAACTGGCCATAGACGGCCACAATATACTTATAACTCTTGAGAGCGCCATAAAGCGCAGGCCTCTGCTACTGGCAGATGATAATTTCGTCCGGGACATCAGCCGGATATTTCGCCGCTTCAGGCCCACAGATCGTACAAGG
>JAFDDO010000194.1 GCA_019310825.1 Deltaproteobacteria bacterium
ACAGATTTTCATGAAGTCCGGTTGTGTGCTAAATTTGTGGTATATTGGTATTTGCTACGGGTCGGTCTGTTTTGGGACAGGAATCTGGATAGACAAGAATGGGAACTTTGTCTTCATGCTACACAAACATAGCCCAAAGCAATTCAGTGATTACAGGTCATCCCCTTTATCTTGATGGTGGCCATAGCGTTCTCCTTTTATAGTTCAATAGGGAATTTTTTCCTGAGGCCTCCTCTCCGGGATATGGACGTGAGTTACCTTATCCTCGTTCCATGCCTTTGAAACGTAAAGGTTGCAATAGCAACTCCCATACTCTTCCACGTCAGGGTTTCTGTAAACGCAGGGACATAAGATGTCCTTGTCCAGGTCGCGCTCCCCGGATGCCAGCCTGCAGGGGCAGGACATGTAGCCGTAACGTTTCTTATTTACAAGAAGTGCGTCAAGGAGATCGAAGACCCTTTCTTTGTCTATGTTAAAATAGTAACCTTTCGGCTCTTGAACCTTTTTTAGCGTCTCATACAGTCTTTCCACCTCATTCATAATCCAAGGGCCTCCTTGATCTCATCTTCTCTATATCCAATAATGACCTTGTCTCCAATGATAATGGTGGGAAAGGAACACCGTGGATTCCATTTCTTCACGTCCTCAAGAATAGCGGTCCTTTCTTCTCCTTGAAGCAAATCCACATCAGTAAATTCATACTTCACAGCGCAAGCATTCAAAAGTGTTTTAGTGGCCTTACAATGGCTACAGGTACTGAGCGTATAAATTTTAACTGGCTTTTTCATCCCTGACTCCTCAATCTTCCAACACGTTGTGATGAGATCTGAAAGGAAAAACCTTTCTGAAGCAGTTAAATCTTACTGTCTTCTATAGTCCTTTGATGGGTCTATAAAAGCCGATAGGGATAGGCCCGTTTCGTCCACTCGCTTGAGGTATGCTCGGCCTTTAGTTGCTCATAGGCCTCTTTAAGAGGCCCGGGATCATCTGTAGCTTTGTAACGGCACACACCACGCCAATAAAGCACCTCAGGCACAGAGTCGCTTTTTGGATATTCTGCCAGCAGTTTTTCGAGCTTGGCGAGTGCCTCATCGAATCGATCTGTGTCCAAACAGGACTTCCCCATGCCCAGCAACAGCGAAGAAATCAACTCTTCAGGTGCAAGAAAACCCACTGTCCGATGGTGCTCCTTGCCTTCGGTATCAAGGGTGATAAGGGTAGGTGTCCACTTGACGTTGAAATCCGTGGACAGGGGCTGGACATCGAATTGTACCTGCA
Organism: Deltaproteobacteria bacterium; assembly: GCA_019310825.1. GTDB lineage: Bacteria > Desulfobacterota > Dissulfuribacteria > Dissulfuribacterales > UBA3076 > UBA3076. Next base: position 1,279 of record JAFDDO010000194.1, read on the forward strand.
GGGGAATCAGGTTATCGTTGACAAAGCTGATCACCTTCACGTCTGGATACGTAACTGCATCCATCTGTTGACATCCAATTCACCCCGGATTGAAAAAACTAAGCAATATAAACCTTTTCTCAGTCCGTGCCCTGGCGAGTGCAGCGTCCATATCTGTTTCCCATTTGATGTTTTCCGCCATGACTATCCCCCTTCATCCATAAGTTTGGGTTTCCAAAAGGCCGAAATGCTGTATTTAAAAAAACACTTATACGAATTTCTCCATACGGTCGAAGGGCTAAACCAAGAGAACAAACCTCATCTTTGGAATACGAGCCTTTTCGCACTCCCCTTCCAGGGATATCTGAAACGGTAAAAAGTCCCCTTCTTGATAATCAGTTATGTAGGCCCTGGCCTCCTCCGTATCGATTGACCGCACAGGGACCAAGAACTTTTTGTTACTGACCTCACATCTTCTCTATGTTCGTCCTCAGTTGCCCGATCTGCATACCCAGGGAAACGCACTGTTTTCCTTCCATGCACTCATCAGCTTCTTGGAGTTCCAAGTGAGTCTTGAGCTCATGTTCGTCTTTTTTCAAGTCAACAACCCAGGCCTTTTTTGTCTCATCATACTCCACATTTACATCTATGCCGCATTCGCCGATGTCAGGATAGATCGATTTAATCTTGTCACACAATTCTGTCTTGTCGTGCATGGTCTTATCCTCCTTTTCTTCTGATATTTAGGAAGGTCAGTTAATATGAATGTCCCTTCTAAATACAATTAAATGGTTTACACCCTTTTTTGGTCTTGCATCAGCCGGGCAATGGTCAGTTTTCTAAAACTAACAGCGTGTAGACCCTCCAACCTGTCACAACTTCGGCCAAAGCGAGAATCAAAAGAACGAGATTGCTCAGGCCATGAATCAAGGGAAGGGCTGTTCGTTTTTTCTTGTTAAGGTCCATGTATAGACCGCTCGTCCCACCTAAAATGATAAAGGCAATCATTACAAAGGCGATCTTACCGTGGACCCCGGTTATGAGGAACACTTGCCAATAAAGATATACAATGGTCATGCCGCCCATCACACCGCCAAGCAACGCCAACAGAGAAATCTTTCCCAAGAACACATGCCGCTTCCATCTGAAAAGTGTCTTCTGATGAAGATGAAGGGACCGAAAACGCTGAACCCCTGAGCAAAATACATACAAGGTCAATATTACAGCCGACAATTGAATGATCGGATGTATCAAAAGCAAAACATGCCCCTTATGATGATGAAGGCTACATAAGTTGATGGACTCTCAAAAGCCTCTTGTAAATGCCCAAATACTCACGCAACGTACAAAATTGACATCATGTTAAACCGTGTCAAGTTAGGTCTTGAAAGTTGGCGTTTACTTGAACTCGGGTACTATGATAAAGTCGTTGCCTAATCTTGTTCCGTGACAAAGAATACAGATCTGGTTCCGTGACAAAGAATACAGTTCTGGGGTTTGCCAAAAGGCTTGGCCTCACCCTCGGGTGTGTACTTTACCCAAAACCAGTCCCCGTCGATGGGATTATATCCAATGACCTTATACATCACAGTGATTGCCTTGAGTTCTTTCGCTCTGCTGTAGTTTTCCTTTACCTCTATGGCTCCATACTGGACCGGGGGTCTCGGTGAGTTTAGCGCACGGTCATTCACGTAAACCCTGTGTAACGGTCCATGGGGGGCACGGCCTGGTTGCATACCCTGATGGTCAGGCCAGAAAGACCATCCCTTATATGGACAAACTTTTGTAATGTAATGCCACAGCTCTTCCGGATCTGCTCCCGGCATGTCCGCATAAGCAACTGACCCGTACAGGACACAAGCCGTAACGACTAAAACGCCAATAGTTGTTGCCACTTTTTTCATTATAGACCCCCTGTCTTCATGCAAAAAATCATGATTTAGTCTTCATTAATGAAGTACTGTCTTTAACTCACTAACCTTGGTCATCGGTTTCTTGCAACTGTATTGCTCACAAAGGTAAACCGTAGGTTTATGATTCACTGAATGCATGGGCTCCACGAAGGGACACAAAGTGGCAAGCCTTTTCCCCTCTTCCCCGTCCAGGCGCATAAGTACGACCTTGTTGGGCAGGAACTTACTCCGGACAACATTAAGCATGTCCCGCATATTCTCAGAGGCAGGATCTCCAGCCATAACAATCTCCTGGCTTGGGCCGACCATGAAATCAAGGGCAACCAATAGTTGTGTGTAAGCCATGGGATGCTCCGTAACCTCTGCGGCAAAAACCTTAGTAATCTGGTCAGCTTTTTCCTCCAAATCTGTGTTCCCAGTGAGCCGACCGAGGCGCAAAAAGTTCAGGGCAGCTACTGAGTTACCAGACGGAAGGGCCCCATCGTAGATCTCCTTGCTTCGCGTGATCAAAAGTTCGTTTCCTTTTCCTGTAAAATAAAGCCCTCCACCTTCTTTATCCCAGAAAATATCTATCATTGCCTGATTCAGGGCTATGGCCTCCTCAAGATAGGAAATCTTAAAGGTGGCCTCATACAGTTCGATCAAACCCCAAGTCAGAAAGGCATAATCATCCAGGTACCCCGGGTGGGCTGCATCCCCTTGTCTGTGACGGCGAAGAAGCCTGCCACCGGCTGTTCTGAGGTGGCTCAAGATAAATTTTGCAGCATCTGAGGCGGCATCCACATACGCTCGATCACCAAAGACCTGGTATCCCTTTGCAAAGGCAGCGATCATAAGTCCGTTCCAGGAGGTCAAGATCTTGTCGTCTCTTAGGGGATGCACTCGTTTTTTTCGGATATCAAGGAGCCTGCCCCTTCCATCCTTGAGAGCTTTTTCAAGTCCTGGCAGATCCATGCCTTCTTTTGCCACAAAGCTTTGGGTAGATACAGGCACATGTGGAATGCTGCGCCCTTGTTCAAAATTGCCTGCCTCGGTAATTCCATAGAAGCGGCAGAAAAGATCGCCCAGCACTTCCCCAAGGTGTTGCTTGACCTCCAGAGGAGTCCAGAGATAAAACAGTCCTTCCTTGCCTTCGCTATCAGCATCTTCTGCTGAATAAAATCCGCCGTCAGGCGAATTCATGTCGCGCAACACATATGTAAATATTTCGCGCGCTACCTGGGCGATCTTGACCTTCCCTGTTGCCTGATATGCCTCTATATAAGCCAAGGCCAGCAAGGCCTGATCGTAAAGCATCTTTTCAAAGTGAGGGACCAGCCACTTTTCATCCACCGAATAGCGGTGGAAACCAAAGCCGATCTGATCAAAGATGCCACCGCTTCTCATAGTGTTGAGGGTCTTTTCCACTATCTCTATGGCCCTTAAATCGCCGCTCCGCTTGTACCATCTCAAGAGAAACATGAGGTGATGGGGTGTTGGAAATTTCGGTGCAGCACCAAATCCCCCACAGATCGGGTCAAAGGACCTTGCCAACTGGGCGTAACCCTTCTTCAAGGTCTCCGCGTTTAAAGCATGAACCGAACTTACTGAATCTGACCTGGGCTGAATATCATTTGTAATGGCATCACTCGATTTTACGATACGCGCCCGGTCATTTTGCCACATGGCGGCAATCTGCTTGAGGATATCCACAAAACCTGGCATTCCCATCCGGCTGGTCTTTGGAAAATACGTGCCTGCAAAAAAGGGTTTACCTTCGGGTGTCACAAATATGGAGAGGGGCCATCCTCCGCGCCCTGTCAAAGACTGGCACACTGCCATGTAAATCTTGTCCACGTCCTCACGTTCTTCACGGTCTACCTTGATAGCGACATAGGATTCGTTAAGGAGTAGGGCAACTTCCTCATCTTCAAACGACTCGTGCGCCATCACATGGCACCAGTGGCATGTGGCATAGCCGATGGACAGAAAGACAGGCTTATCATCTTTTCTGGCCTTATCAAAAGCCTCCTCACCCCATGGATACCAGTTTACAGGGTTACCGGCATGCTGGATAAGGTAAGGGCTCTTCTCGTAAATCAGACGATTTGAAGCTGTTTTTTGTCTTGCATCAGCCGGGCACACATAAACTCCTTGAACAAAAAAGTCACGAATAATCCGGTTACTATAGGAAAAACCTAATCCTAAGCCTCACTATCTGAAACACATTGCTTAAAGCAAAGCCAGGACCATCAGCATAGCTGAAGGTTTAATAAGGAATTAAATCAAGCCCCGTCAAGAATATGCCGTTCGTGATCAGCAAACCATGCGGCTGGATCAAGAAAATACAACTTCATATCAGACAAGGCAGCATGGTGACTCCTTTCCTCGGTGATCATCTGGTCAACAAACTCCCGCTCCATAGGATCGACGGTCTTTGCAAGGTGCTGCTGGTAAAAGGTGATCGCCCGGAATTCGAGGTCGATGCCAATATCAAGCGCTTCCAAGTCGCTGGTTTTGGCCGTGATCTCTGTTCCATGGGCAGACGCCATCTCCTTGAAAAGAATACCGAGATCCTTGTGGTCAGGTTTTATCGACTTCCACTTCTCAGACCAGGCCTCACCTGCCTTCAAGGCTTCATAAATGCTCTTAATACGATCCATATGCATGCCCTCATCTTTCATGAGCATTTGAAATATTTCTCGCCCAAGCTTGTTCTGGCAGGTTGAAACGGCCGTCTCATAAAAACTCTTTCCCTTCTCCTCCATCTCCAATGCTGTAGAAAGCATCTGCAAAGATCTGTCTGTACCATTTGACATATTCGGCCTCCTTTCGTCCAACTCGAATCTAATCGGTGAGTTGCCGTAAAACTGGAGTTGTAATCCCGTGAACGGTTACCCTTTTCACAAATCGTGCAGGTC
>JAFDDO010000195.1 GCA_019310825.1 Deltaproteobacteria bacterium
GGCCGTTGATAATTCCCAATTTGATGAAAATTCAGGAGTATTTATCGGAAAGTCATCCGTATGCCCTTCAACTCTTATAAAAAAGAAGTCTTTTAGTGCTATTGTAATTATTTGATCAAGATAAGGGTATGCTTCTTTAGTCACTGTAGCCAGTCCTGGGGCAAACAATACGTTAGTTCCAAAATTAACCTTAAACCCTTCATTAATACATTCTATATTAACGAATTCACCTAATCCCATTCTTTCGTAATTTTCCTTTAACGATTGTATAGTTGACGCAATAGAAGCTTTATCAGCTTCTGTAATATCTGACGTGGATGGCAGTACACTATTACCCCCGGTGAAAACTGGATTTTCTATCATACGATTAGCTTGCAAACCCTTATTATACTTTGTTGAAGTTCCTCCATAGCCACGGTTAAAGTTTGTCACTTTTCCACCATCAATAGTTGAATAAGATACAAGCAGGGCAAAAAAAGCCACTAAGATTAGCACGAGAGAACAATATATTTGCTCCCAGCTAGCAGCAGTTACCTCTTTTTTCCCTTTCTTCATAACTGGACAGTCTAAAATTCCTTTAAAAGTTTGAAATTATAAGAAATGAAAAACTGACCGCGTCATTCCGACAAAAGCCGGAATCCAGTGTCTTTTCAAAACATTTCGCGACCTGAACGCCGGATCAAGTCCGGCATGACGAGTGAACTTTGGGCTCTCAAATTCATGATTAATCCCTAAAAAACCGTCTTCCTTTCCTTCGGGGATAAAAATGAATGAAGCTTCTGTTCTAACATCCTTGGATTATCTCCCGACTGGACAGATAAGACACCACTCATAATTAATTGTTTCGTAGCAAGTTCCTGAGCACTTCGCGTCCTTAGCTTGCCGGAAATAGGAATGAAGATCAAATTTGCTAAAATAACGCCATAAAAGGTGGTAATAAGGGCCACTGCCATAGACGGACCTATGGAACTTGGATCATCCATCTGCATCAACATCTTTACTAATCCAATCAATGTTCCTATCATCCCCATAGCTGGTGCAAAATTCCCCATTGTCATAAATATTTCTGCGCCCAACCTATGTCTCTCCTCGATGTACTCAACTTCGGTATCAAGGAGTTCGGACAGTTTGGCTGGTTCAATACCATCTATCATTAATGTCATTCCCTTAACAAAAAAGGGGTCCTTGATATCTTTTACTGTCTTCTCTAAACCTAATATCCCTTCGCGACGGGAGACTTTTGACATCTCTATCAACATATCCGTAATCTTTTCAGTCTTTACCTTCTCACTGAAAAAAGCGTTCTTTGCTACTTTTATTACCTTAAGCACATCCGAGATAGGATAATTGATTAATACAGCACCCATAGTACCGCCACAGACAATCATTATAGATGGTGCGTTTATAAATGCACCCAATCCGCCGCCCATACTCATGGCAATGATCACAAGACCAAAACCACTTACAATTCCTAAAAGTGTTCCCAGATCCATTTAATAAATTACCATATAAGGGTTTAGAGGTTCAGGGGTTCAGGGATTCAAAGGTTAATGCATAAACCTGCCGCACCATCCCCCTAACTATTTCATTTTTGAGAAGAGCAAATACTGTACCAAACGTAACCGTTCAGGGTTTACCGAAAACCTGTCTGCCATGACTACGGCACAGGCGGCATGGCAGTTGACCTGGAAGCTAGCTAGCGAGATCTATGGCGTAACAAAAAAGGCCAAGTCTGCTCGCAATTTCGGTTTGAAGGGGCAAATTCAGTATACAGCAGGTAATCCTGAACGGTGAACCATGAACCCAGAACGGTTGCTACCAAACTTTATATTGTGTATTAGCTAAAGGCCTCTCACACTCCCAGGCGCTCGGTAGACTCTTGTGGGGTTTCGATTGATGGCAAAAAGGAAAGGATTCTTGACGAATAGTCATTAATTTGACATTCAGAAGACGTATTCAGTGAAAACCAGAGTCGGACATGGGGCTACCAGGGTCGCTAAGTTAAAACTGCTCACCCTGTAAGCTCCATGCCCTCAATCCAAAAAAACATAATTCACTGAATAAATACCAGAAAGGAGAGACAGGAAGTCCTGATACTAAACTCCTCTGGTCTTAAATAAATACTACCTCTTAATATTCATGAGTTCGGACATCATTGAATCAGTAGTTGAGACGACCTTGGCGCTGGCTTGATATGCCTTTTGAGCAGTAATCATGTTGATAAATTCTGTAGCAATATCGGCGTTCGACATCTCAAGCGAGTTGGGACTGATCCCGCCCAATCCGCCCGCCCCAGGTTTATTTACAAGCGCATCACCCGAACTCACCGTAGCAGCAAACAGACTGGATCCCATCTTCTTCAATCCCAATGTATTTGTAAATTTCGCCAGGGCAATCTGTCCTATTCCCGCAGACTGTCCGTTTGTGAAGAAACCATCAATAACCCCATCGTCTCCAATTGACAGATTCTGCAATTCACCTGAGGCCCAACCATCACTGACAAGGGACCTGTTAACCGATGGGCTGGCATAGCCTGTCATTACCTCAGGAGTGAGCGACGTTGTTGGACTTCCAGCCACAATCCATGTTATATTATTAGTTCCAGGACCTGAACCACCATCGCCAAAGGTTGCCCCGCTGGGATTGAGGTCTGGGTCGATCTGGAAGGTACTAAACTCCAAGGGGACATCCGCTGCTGGATCAGTTAAGTTTCCATTGGCGTCAAAGGTTATTGTACCGGCAGCGGCAGTGGTAGTATTAGATTCTGTGTATACACCATCGTGCTCCAAGTAGGCATGATATGCCCATGAACGCGCCCCCGGCGGATCAATGGCTGGATCAAGCTTCGTAAATTCCATTTTCAGCGTATGGGCGCCCCCTAATGAATCGTAGACTGTCTGTGCTGAAATAAATACTTCACCAGTAGCGGCCTCTGAATCAAGATTCACGCCTATGGAAAATTCAGTAGAGGCTGATGGGTCTGACTGAAGACCAGACAAAGAGATATCCCCAATTGCATTTGTGTTAACACCGTTTGAATATAGATATCCTTGAACCTTGTATCCATTCACGTCCCTCAGGTATCCACCTTCACCCATATTAAACATACCCGCTCTGGTATAATAGGTGGAACCATCGGAATTATTAACCATGAAAAAGCCTTCCCCATCTATTGCAAGATCGGTAGCACTCTGTGTGCTGGCAAAAGAACCCTGCCCGAATAGCGTAGGAACCGCTGTTACCCCTACACCACGTCCTACCTGCATTGAGCTTCCGGAAATACTCTGGCTTAAGATGTCGCCAAAGACCGTGCCCCCCGCCTTAAAACCTACTGTATTGACATTTGCTATATTATTCCCAATAACATCCATTTGTTTGCCACTGGCATTCAAGCCCGATATCCCTGACCATAATGAACTTGACATTTTTCATTACCCCCTTAT
>JAFDDO010000196.1 GCA_019310825.1 Deltaproteobacteria bacterium
TACTGGTCTGTGCAGAAGTAGCGGTCAGGGTTTTCAAGTGCCAGCTTATATACTGCCTCTATGGCACCATCAGTCCCCAAACGGGCAGGAGTCAGGAGGATCTCGGCACCATAGGCCCGCATGATTTTACGACGCTCGATACTGGCTGCCTCGCTCATGGCGATAAGACAGCGATAACCCTTTACAGCCGATACTATCGCAAGACCAATGCCGGTATTACCGCTGCTTGCCTCAAGGATTATTCTGTTCTTTGTAAGTTCTCCCCGTTCTTCTGCCCTTTCAATCATGGAAAGAGCTATACGATCTTTAATAGAGCCTCCTGGATTAAAGCTCTCAATCTTTGCCAGGATAGTGACTTTCTTGCCGGTGTCGAGACGGCGAATACGGACAAGTGGAGTATTACCAATTGTGTCCAGTATATTTTTAACAGGCTTTCTCATTTGTCTCCGAATCGAACCTTCAGGAATATCTGCTTAAAGGTTAATCAATATATGCGAACGACTATATTGACAAAAAAGCCAAGCATCAACATAAATTCACGGACTTTCCTTGACAAGGGCTGTGTGGTTGTTCACATTTACCCGCAACAAAATAACAATATTAGGCGACGCGAAGAGCTATTTATGCTTTGCTGTGAAAAAGCAAGATTCGCATATTATGTAAAGAGATAAGAGGTTTTTATGAGGGCATTGCAGAATTTTAAAGACCTGAAGGACGTTGAATCCATCTGGATCGTTACCCGTGAGTACAGAGGGGTCGCTGGTGCAGGTGGAGTTAAGGATGTGAGCCGAGATCTTGCGGAATCACTGGCGCGTGCAGGCTATGAGGTCTCAGTCATCATGCCTCGTTACGGCTTTGTAAAGCCGGAAGATTTGAGTTTTAAGACCTTTGGCCCACAATTCAATGTAGACGCAAACTACGCACAAGAGGAACGTAGTGAACGTGTAGGCTTTTGGCACCAGAAGCTGAAGGGTGTTGATATAATACTTGTGGAGGCAAGCCGCTTTAGCGAAAAGCTGGGGGTCTATACATACACTGCGGAAGAAGAGACCTTTGATCCCAGTAATAAAAAAGGGGAGGGCCACCTGGACTATTTTGCCATGAATATCCTGCTTCAGAAGGCCGCACTGGAATATGCAATTTTCACAGGTACCAGGCCGGATGTGTTTCATTGTCAGGATGGTCATACAGGTGTGCTCCCGGCCATGATGCGGGAGATTGAGGGCTTCCGGCACTATTTCAAGAGCAGTAGTGCCTTGCTTACCATCCATAATGCCGGCTTAGGCTACCACCAGGATGTGGCGGATCTGTTGTTTGCCATGACTATAACCGGTCTCCCCCAGAGGACGATCTATAGCGCTGTTCTCAACGGTTCCTTTAATCCGTTTCTTGTCGGTGCTGCTTATGCACCTATAAATACAGTGAGTGAAAACTACGCAAGAGAGCTTCAGGAAACAGAACTTGACGCCCTTACAGGCTGGCTGGGTCATGCTCTTAAAGATAGGGGCATATTTATCGAAGGAATTACCAACGGCATAAATCCTGATGAGTTCAGCCCCAGCCATCCGGAAATATTAGGGCTTCCTGCAGCCTTTGATCCAGCCAGAGGTGATCTGGCCGGAAAGGCAATCTGCAGAAAGGAGCTTGTCATCAGACTGATGTTTGCCGAGATTGGCGATATCAAAATGTATGGCACTATTGCTTACAGTCCAAGTCAGCCTTTGGTCACTGTAGTGAGCCGGTTTTCCGAGCAGAAGGGTTTGGATATACTGGGTCAGGCCCTGGAAAATCTGCTGGCAGAGGACAAAAACATTCAGGTAGTAATTCTTGGCAATGGCAACAGGGATATAGAGAACCATTTCATATCCTTGGCAAAGCACCTGGTCAACGAGGAACGGCTGGCAGTGATCATAGGATACGATCCAGGGCTTGCAAACCTCATTTATGCCGCAGGGGATTTTTTTGTAATTCCATCCCGATACGAGCCCTGTGGACTCACTGATTTCATGGCCCAGCTCATGGGCAACCTACCCATTGTCCGTACTACAGGGGGGCTGGTCAAGGTAAGGGATGGCTTTAATGGTTTTTCTTATAAGGATCATACGTCTGATGCCCTTATTCAGTCCTTAAACAGGGCTTTAAAGATCCACAGAAATTCACCCGATACCATAAAGGAGATGCAAGTAAACGCAGTGCGTAATATATACGAGAACTACACCTGGGATAAAGTAAGGGAGAAATATATAAGACTTTATCAAAAGGCTATGAAGTTAATAAGCAAGTAATAATGTCGGGAGATTTTTGCTAAGAGGCTTAATATGCCTAAAGCTATAAAAAACGACACCGAATCATCAGTATTGCTATTTCGTTGTTTCTGATGTTTTTTGCGTATCCTTTATTATTTGAATTATTCCAGTATATTTTCGAACATAGAAAATTAAGCTACCTAGATTCCCTCTTTTGGACGGTCTCAACATTGACAAGTCTTGGTGAAGGCCCTTCGTACCTATAGTATAGACATGCTCCTTTGCAGATTCTCTCAATTTTTGTGCAGCTTTCAGGAATAGCTATTGTTTCTGTATTACTATCGCTAATCATATCAAAGGTTCAAGGGTTCAGAGGTTCAAGATGCGGGGTTAGTGAGAAGTTCAACGAAAGGCAAGGTAACCTTGAAAGGTGAACTTTGAACCTGTGAACGCCCTTAATGGTCATTTCAACGTTTACTTGAAGCTCAGTTCCACGCGGCTGTCTCTTAAATTTTCAACCTTTTCCGGCGTCAGCGCTTGAGGTTTTATCAAGAACAGTCTGCTGGGTTCAATTTTTCCCTTGCCCAATATATAGTCTTTAACTGCTTGTGCCCGTTCATTCGCCAAGGACCGCAGATCGTCTTCTGTGACCTGAATGTTTTTCAGAATCAGCGCTTCCATTTCAGGTACCGGGATGTTCTTGGTGATCCCCAGGATATTCTTGGGCTTTTTGAATTCCCCTGCCTTATAGGCCATTTTTAGATATTTCTCATATTTTTCAGGTTCGATCACAACGGAATCCACTGAAAAAGCGGAGGCCTCTTTTTTGTTCATTTTCTTGAATTTCTGGGTCTTTATCTGTTTGTCAAACCGGTATGAAATCAGCGACTGCCTGTCTTTTTCTATATCAGCAAACCCGGCAACTTCCAGTTGCAGGTTGGGGCGTTCATAAAGGGCGGTTACCAGTGTATCCAGTTTTGCCTTGCCCGCGTCTGTCAACTCAGCACTTCCGGCATCAAATTCAAAACGACTTAAATTTTCATCGCTGCCCAACATCGAACCTATCAATGAGAAGGGAGAGGTGGCTGCCTTGACCAGGATGTTCTTGATCATTTTCAGGATAATTCCACCTACGCTGAATTCCGGGTCGTCGATGTGGCCGATTACGGGCAGACGAAGGATGATCTCG
>JAFDDO010000197.1 GCA_019310825.1 Deltaproteobacteria bacterium
TTTACCTGAAGTATACCCAAATTGCTGTATGGGCTGTATTGAATACTGTAAAAGAACTTCCTTCCACCCTTTAAGGCCTGACAGCGTCCAGTCACCGTAAATCCTTTTTACATTGGCTGTCCCATACGTTGCGATTTCAGATAGTAGCCCGTCAACAATAGAAGGTTGGGCATTGTCTGCATCTATTAATACGGCCAATTTTTCAATTTTTCCTTCTGACATATTTTTCCTTTTATGATTCTAGTCGCGACTACGCCAGTCGCCAGGAACAAGTGATTGTATAGTTTCCTGATATTTACCATGATCTGAAATAGTTGATAACTGATTTCTTCCCAGTATTCTGAGGATTTAGGGGACTGGGGTCTATGGGACATAAGATGTATCCCAAATTCTTTTTATTTCACCACCCAGGAACCTTCTACGATCAGCTTTTCTTTTTCGAAGATTTTTCCGAGATACTTGTCGCCAGAATTAACGGAGCCTACGCCTTTAGGTGTTCCGGTCATTAATAAATCACCGTCCTCAAACGAAAGGAAACTTTTGGCTTCGTTTAACATCTGGGTCGGCTTGCTCAACATCAAGTCATAATCGCCGAACTGAACCAGGGCGTCATTGATATAAAATTCCATCCTCAATTCACTGATATCGCATTTAAAAGTGACAAAATCACTGAATACCGCAGAGTGATCAAAGGCCTTGGCGCGCTCCCATGGCCAACCCTTGGCCTTTAATTTATATTGAAGATCTCGCTTGGTGAGATCCAGTCCGAACCCGACGCCTCTCAGTTCACCGGAACTGATCAGGAACGTTATTTCGCCCGCAAAATGAACAACCTCGGATTTACTGGAATAGATTTCGTTTGAGATGGCTGAATTTGGTTTTATGAAAATAACAGTCTCTTGTGAGGCCTCGTTATCAAACTCCTTGATATGATCAGCATAATTTCTGCCGACACATACAATCTTTGATGGATAAACCGCTTTACCGTCCCATGTAACAGATTTCATTTGTGCTCACTTTCCTGGAACTACGACCAAAGAAATATAATCGCGGGTAGTGCCTTGTGTCAGCCCGGCATGGGCGTGAACTTTTGGGGTGAAAGTCCCCTGTATATGAACCCCGTTCCATCATTTTATGATGGTAGCGAAAGTACTAGCCGAAGGCAAGGGCGTCATCGCAAGGCGGAGTCTTAAGGAAGCCGGAGTGCAAAGCTATGAGCCGACCGGCAGAACCACTTCAGTCGGCGCTTAGCTTGTAGCCAGCCCTGAGAGGTATTTGAAAATGCCTTTTAAAACTTACCGGGGGTCCGCACCGTGCGGACCTTCATGCGGTGTGGGGAGAAGAGGGGAGGAAAAAAATTTTCCCTTACCCGATTGGGCTGGTCACCTCAAATAGCATCACTCCCTGTATGCCACTTCCTCATCCTTCTTTTTCTTTTGGTATATATGGAATTAGTCCTTTCCGATAGGCAATTTCTTGTACCTCACGAGGCATCGTCCGTGCATCAAGAATAAAACCATCTACCATAATCATCCATACCATGGGGTTATCATCTATTTTGCTTGGTAAGTACCAATTCGGGTCCAACTGTACCATACCTAAGGCGTCACGAACTGCTTTTGATTTAGCAGAGCCAGTACTTTTACCGACACCAAATCCCTCACATAAATCAGTAGCACTCATATAGGGTTCCTGGCTTTTGTCAAATAGGAAGTTGACATACCCCAATGCATATATGATACCACAGGCCCAGGTATTGACGCGACCTTTCATTAGAGGAGACGGACGTTTACGACATAGAGCAGCAATTGCTTGGCGGGCTAATTGTGCATATTCCTCATTCAGATATTCACTACTAAATGTATCTGTAAGTACCACGATAGCATCGAATTTAGCCTTCATTTGCTTCGGAACTTTTTCTGACTTACTAATTTTGGTCATAGTTCTTATCCAACGATAGCCCAACCAACAAAACCCACACACAATGCGCTCGAAAAGCCCAGCTTATTACGTGTCGGCGTCGATCGCTTGGTTGGGAGTTTCTTTCAGGTTAGCCATCAGATGCTCGCCGAGATTTCTGAGCAAGCGGGCATGGCGCTCGGAGGCGATTTTGCCGATGGAACCTAAAATCCTCTTACTAGGCAGGACGGCGAGGAAGCCTAAACGGATTACGGAGTCTGCAACAAGACCTGATGCGGGAAAATCGGAATCGCTCATAGAGATCACGTCATCGAATTCTGGGACTGCATGATGGAGTTGAGTGCTGATACCACAGGCAAGGAAATCGCCGAACGGGGGAAGTTGGCGGAGCAGAAGAGCCGGACGGTTCTTCACTATCCCATCAGCTTGCGGCGGCGGCGTGAGGACGATGTCGGCTTCCGTCATGTACCGTAGTCAGGGTTATTCTCTCTCACCATGGAGGCAGAATAATCTGGCTCCGACTCGCCGTACGCCGCCTGAAGAGACGCAGCGGAAGCGGCGAGCCACTGCTGCCGCTCGGCATCCTTTTGCCCCGACTCGACAACCGAGACAAATACGGTTAGTCCCTGGCGTGCCGCGATGGGCTTTGAGAGCTCCAGATGGGTGGAGTCCACTACCTTCGCTTCGACTAGGACCATTGACGTTCCCTCCTCAAGATTATAATTAAAAATACCTTAGCACGCTGGATTTTTCAAGGTTCCCAACGAGCCTGTAAAAAGTCCTTTTGAAAATGTTTTCCTTTCCCGGCCGCGCCGACTTTTAAGTCAGCATCCGGGAGTTCCATTCCAGCTTCAGTTGCCGTTATATCTTCAAACTCAGTTTACTATAACCTTGCATCCCTTCCGAAGAATTCCCGCATCAGATCCCCAAGGGATTTGTTACTTGTGAGGATAAGCAACACCTGCAGCCAGTCAAAGAAGTATTCTCTTCAAGTCGACCAAGAAAGTCATTCCGGTCGCAGTCATAAAGAAAAATATCTTGGCGATTCAAACCCCTGGTGATGACATGATGAATCGCGCCCCACACTATTGTGGGATTAACACGGCCTCTTCTGGTCTGGTGGAATGATTGGTTGTGCGATTTTCGATTTTAGTTTCTGTAAATTATGACTCAAACATTGTTTTTGGTTCGCATATATGCTAACTTGTTTGTATGCGAAAAATAATTTTTTATCGCTTAGATATCGCTTAGATAATGATAAATGTCCTGTTGAGGACTACCTCAACTCACTCTCCCAAAAGCAGGTTGAGAAAATATTTTTTGTTCTTGATTTGATTGAACAGTTTAACACTGTGCCCCGCAAATTTTTCAAAAAACTGGAAGCCACTGATGATATTTGGGAAGCGAGAGTTCAGCATGGAAACAATATTTTTCGATTACTCGGATTCTTTGATGGCAATGAACTTGTTGCTTTGAACAACTCCTTCACCAAGAAAACTCAAAAAACTCCTC
>JAFDDO010000040.1 GCA_019310825.1 Deltaproteobacteria bacterium
GCTGTCAAGAGTGATGATTCCGCCTAACTTCTTTACTATATTTTGGCTAATTGAAAGGCCAAGGCCTGTCCCCTTGCCCGGAGCTTTGGTGGTAAAAAACAGTTGAAAAATCTTTTTCTGGTTTCCCTCCGGGATCCCGGCACCATTATCTTCAAAACTTATTTCCACCTGTGAGTCACTTGTAATGGTCTTTATCCGGATATACCCTTTGCCTTCCCCCTTACTTCGGATAGCATGAATGGCGTTGGTAATGAAATTTACAAAGACCTGTTCCAACAACTTTGGATCAGACTTCATAAGCAGGGGACCTGGCATAAACTGAGTATCGATTTCTATGGATGTGTGTTTGAGTTCGGGTTTGAGAAAACTAATGCTGTCTCTGATCACTTCGTGGATATCAAATTCGATTAATGCCGGGGTTGAACCACGGGCGAAGTCCAATAATTCATGGGTTATGCTGCTACAACGCTTGGTCTGAAGGCTGATCTCTTTGGCGGCCTTTTCTAATTCTTCCCGATCCTCGGGATTTAGGCCTTTAGCGTCGCTGATTACCACGCCGGCCCATCCCGAAGCTTCGCCGATAATCGCCAGAGGATTATTGATCTCGTGGGCGATCCCGGCTGCTATCCTTCCGATTTCCGCCAGTCTGTCGATTCGGACCAAGTCTTCCTGGATCTTTTTCCACAGTGTGATGTCCCTGCACACTCCGACCTTGCCCACACTTTGGCCTTCCCTATTTGTCAGGTTTATAAGGGAAACATCGAAATAAACCGTGCCTCCGTCCTTGTGTCGAAAGGGGATGTCCAGCTTCACTGTTGGGCCATCCTGCCCGGAGGAATTAAAAAACTCCTCAAATGATACAGGGGCTTCAGCTAAATCCTTTATGTAGGTACCTATTAATTCTGCAGAAGAGTAGCCCAACACCTTTTCACCACCCTTACTAAAGGAAATCAGCATTCCGCCAACTTCCGTAGCAAAAATCATGTCCTCAGAATTCTGTAGAATACACTGAAGATAACCCCGGGCCTGATGTAACTCTATCTTATAACTGACCAGTTCTTGCTTGGCCTTTTTTAGCTCGGTCTCCAGAGAGTTATTCGAATCCATAGATCTTGCGCAACTCCGCAATGGCCTTCTTCATCCCACGTGCTCCCATCCCATGGTGGTGAAGTTCTTCCAGTTGCTCTTGGAATTTCGCTTCCTGTAAATTCATTTTCTTCTCGTACGCTTTTTTAATTACTGCCACAAGATCGTCATAGTCAACAGGCTTGAGCAAATACTCAAAGGCGTCCTCATGACCACTCTCCAAAGCGCTTTCTATGGAACCATGGCCTGTCAATACAATACATTGCAGGAATGGCTGGATCTCTCTAAGCTTTGCTTGCGTCTCCACCCCATCTATCCCTGGCATCTTCAAGTCGACAACCGCGACATCAAAATGCTCTTGTTTTGCCGCCTCGATAGCCTCCTCGCCGGAAAAAGCGGCCTTTACTGTATGGCCCTGTCTAAGAAGGCGCTTGGACAGGTATTCAAGCAAAGTCTCTTCATCGTCTACGAGTAAAACTCGAATAACTCGAATGGTTGATTGATCATTCATAGATCGCTCCTTGAAATCAGTTACAAGTCCAAATTACATTTGGTCAAAACATATATCTATTCGAAAATCTTAACTAAAAAATTTTTAGTATTTTCTCAGGACATTGTCAAGCGAATTCAAAAAGCCGACGCCCCCATTTGCGCACAGGGCCCAGGATAGGCACTTTTACCAAAAGCAATCTATCCTGGTGGATTAATTGCCCTCATGGATGCTTGCTCGCCATATTGATTCTTTTTTCATGTTCGGCCTTTCTATCATAGGCCTTGTTGATTTTTGCGATCAGGTCTTCAGTATCACAGGGTTTGCTCAAATAACTATAGGCACCAAGCTTCATTCCTTCTATGCCCGATTCCCGAGACGCATGGCCGGTTAGCATGATTACCTCTGTAAGTGGCTTTATCTTCTTTATTTCCCCCAAGGTCTCGACCCCGTCCATGCCAGGCATAAGCACATCCAATATTACTACGTCGAAATCGTGCTCTAGCATCATTTCAAGGGCATTTTCACCACTCAAGCAAATTGTCACATCATACTGATAGCTTATCAAACGCCTTGAGAGAAATTCCAAGAACATTTCTTCATCATCAACTAACAAAAGCCTGGGTTTCATCATTAGTCCTATGTTCGAAAGTTGTTCCTATTTGTCAAGCTTATAACTTTGCCTGGCCTCTTTTTCCCGTCCTCTGGAACTCAATACCATAATCGCTCATCTTTTGGCGAAGAGTGCGGGGTTTAATCTCTAAAAGTTCAGCGGCCTTGGCCCTCTGTCCTTTCGTCATCTCTAAGGCCCTAATAATGAGAGTTTTCTCCAGCCTTTGACGTGCCTTTCGCAATGGTTCAATAGGACCATGGGCTGCAAAATCGAAAGATGATGCGCCTGAATTACGGGTCTCTTGCTCTGGATTCTCTCCAGGGTCAAAGGCCACTATGTCCATAATATCCTCTGGGAAATCATTAACAGTGATTAGCGGTCCTTGGGCCATCAGAAACATTCTTTCCATTACATTCTTAAGATGTCTAATATTCCCTGGCCAGTCATAAGACATCAAGTATTCCATGGCATCAGAGGAAACAGATACCATGGATTTTTTATATAGTTTGGCAAATCTTTCCAGGAAATTATTTACCAGATGAGGAATTGCTTCCTTCCGTTTCCTTAAAGGAAAAAGATTAATGGGGATCACCTTCAGGCGGTAGTATAGATCCTTTCTAAAACGCCCTGCCTTGACTTCGGTTGCCAGATCCTTGTTGGTCGCCACAATAATACGAACATTCACCCTGACAGGGGTCTCGCCTCCAATTCGACAAAAGCAGCCGTCTTCTAATACCCGCAGAAAATTTACCTGGTTAGGTCGCGAAATCTCTGAGACTTCATCTAAAAAGAGAGTCCCGTTATTGGCTTGCTCAAATCTCCCCTTGGTTTGCCTGACAGCACCTGTAAAGGCCCCCTTTTCATGGCCAAACAGTTTACTTTCAAACAGCTCACCGGAAAGGGTGCCGCAGTTTACCGGCACAAGAGGTCTGTCCCTCCGGTTGCTTTTTTGATGAATAATACGGGCCACAAGCTCCTTACCAGTCCCGGACTCCCCGGAAATTAAAATATTGGCGTCAAATCTTGCAATCTGTTGCACGGTACTGATTACCGAATGCATGTGCTCGCTTACTACGATAAACTCTGGGAATAGATCAGGCTCGATTTGACCGTGTAACGCAATCTTATGAGATATCATCTCATATTCGCCTTTTCTAGCTTCCTGCCTGCCGATTGACCGAGCCCATATAAGGCCCTTAAAAAGTAATTAGCCTGCTCTCTCTAAATTCAGATTAGTAGCAGATGGGCAAAAAAATGTCAAAACCTATTTTAGCTCGAATTATTCGGCATAAATATGCCGCTTCATAAATGCTTTGGTTTTCTGCAAATAGTACACAAATGGTTAAAAATCAATATGTTAGCAAATAGCATTAAATATCCAAAAATCTGGCACATCGCTTGCTCAAATCAAGAATTGAACCTCTTCCATTTTCCAAGTAAAGGTAAAAATAATTAGAAAAAATTGATGCCCAAAATGTCTGGATATAATGCCTGAAAAACGAATTAAAGATCTGATGCTTGATGTTTTGGCACTTGAACGTATATCGCCGCAGACTAAGGTGTCAGAAGCGGTCAAGTTGCTGCATAAGAGACACAAAAGTAGGTGTTCTTCGTCCTTGCTGGTGGTTGACGAGGTGACAGACGATGGAGAAATCCAGGGAATGCTCTCTATTGATGATATCCTTGCTCATATGGAATCTTCTACAAAGGCCATCGAAGAACTTCCTATCTTCTGGCAGGGTCAGTTTTTGGAGGAGTGTGAGGCTATACTTGAAAGGCCGGGCAGTGAAATCATGTCGCCGGTTATGCATGTCATTCATCAAAATGGTACCCTTATGGAAGCTGTCCATCTAATGACTTCTCACAAAATCGATTGGCTCCCGGTCGTGGAAGGGGAAGCTGTAGTGGGAATTCTTTTAAAGGAAGACCTACTTAAGGAAATCGTGGCCGTAGCCACACCTGAGATGCCCGGACAATTGGCTGAGAAGGAGGAAAAAACGCCAGCCTGAAAAAGGGCATTCCCCATACACAACTTATGGCTAGCTGGCTTCACGAAAGAATCGAGTGCGGGCCTAATACCGTTCTTTATATTGTACGTCTAACCCGGATATCCTTTCCAGGTCGTGTCCGGATGGCTTCTGAAAAATCCTGAGGCCAAATTCCGACACCACAGCCAGTATATGGTCAAAAATATCCGCCTGGATTGCCTCGTAGTTTGCCCAGACGATATCGTTCGAAAATACGTAAATCTCAAGGGGAAGACCCTCAGGTGTCGGGGCCAGTTGACGCACCAGAAAAGTCAGGTCTTGTCGAATCTTTGGATGGTTGCGAAGATATGCTATCACATAGGCCCTGAAGGTTCCCATATTGGTCATCCTTCTGCCATTTACGACCTGGTTGATGTCTATACCATGCTTCTTATTGTACGCATCGAGTTCTGCTTTTTTACGTGTGACGTATT
This sequence comes from Deltaproteobacteria bacterium, assembly GCA_019310825.1. GTDB lineage: Bacteria > Desulfobacterota > Dissulfuribacteria > Dissulfuribacterales > UBA3076 > UBA3076. The sequence goes on from JAFDDO010000040.1 coordinate 4,651, forward strand.
CATTCAGTATCTGTATTTTTTTAAACTTCTCAATCATCTCATCATCGCAAAATCGAATACTGGACTGATCTATTAAAATAGAACGCTTAATACGCCTGCCTCCTGAGTCACTCATACCACGCCAGTTCTTAAAAGAATCTTCTATCAATTTATAAGTCGGAATAGTAGTTATTGTTTTATCCCAGTTCTGAACCTTTACTGTATGAAGCGCCATATCTACGACAGAACCGTCTGCTCCATACTTAGGCATCTCTATCCAGTCACCAACTCTGACCATATCATTAATTAATATTTGTACACTTGCTACAAATGATAATATAGTATCTTTAAATACAAAAATTAATACAGCAGCAATAGCACCTATTCCACTTAGAAGTACCCATGGGGATTGATCTATAAGCAGACTAATCGCTATTATTAAACCAAATATATAAATGATTATCTTTAATGTTTGGACATATCCTCTAATTGCATACTTTTTTGATATGGGATATGTATTGTATATGGCCTCCCCGGCAGTCAATAATTTACCAAGGCACAAAATAATATTGATAAAGACATACGCGCCGATAATTCTCTTTGCGGACTCCGTAATGGAGGGAGAAAAAAAATGCACACCGTAATAGAGCACAATAGCAGGGGCCAGGTAGGCCAGGTGGTTAAATACGCCCTTTTCAATAAGGATATCATCCCATTTATATTCTGTCCGGCGAAAGACATAATGTAGCCCTTGGATTAGATATCTTCTGATAGCGTAGCAACTTATGAAACACACCAACAGAAGGCCCAAAATAAGGATCAATTTCTCCAGAGAAAAATTACTTTTTAAAAGGCTGAATATTCTTTCCAGATCCACGATTACTCTCCATTCTTGTTAGAAACTTGAGTAAATTGACTCAACTTACTTGCAAAGACCAAGGCCTTTCTGATATCACCTTTATTTAACATTGTTTAACATTCTGTTCGATATATATTAAACATAGGTTGAGCGATTCAAGGTTCAAGGTTCAAGGTTGGAGAGCCCTAATTATCTGATATCAAAAGGATGATGCCTCAATAGAGACGGCAGGCATTTTTCACCCATTGGATGAAAAATGTTAATCTGGGTATTGTGCTTTAAAGTGATACATATCAATACTTTATAACCTTTGAACTTTGGACCCTGAACCAATCACTTTAGGTTAAAACATTTATAAGGAGCATTTATAACATGGCGGCAAATTCAGTAGCAGTAGTTGGATTGGGTTACGTTGGACTCCCGCTGGCAATAGCCTTTGGCAAAAAAATAAAAACCATAGGTTTTGACACATCTGAAGACAAAATAATCAGTTACAGAAAAGCCATTGACCCCACTGCAGAAGTTGACCGCGAAGATTTCGAGCAGGCCGTGCATCTCGGCTTCACAAACGATCCTGCGGCCATAAAAGAGACAGACATGGTCATTGTAGCTGTACCTACTCCAATTACCGCCAACAAGCAGCCTGACCTAAGGCACCTTGTTTCTGCTTCGGAAATAGTCGGAACAAACATGAAGCACGGAGCTATTATAGTATACGAATCAACAGTATATCCAGGTGTGACTGAGGATATATGTGGCCCTATCCTTGAAAAGGTCTCCGGACTCAAGTGTGGCGAAGAATTCAAGGTTAGCTACTCTCCTGAACGGATAAATCCCGGAGACAGGGAACACTCTCTGACCAACATAGTAAAAGTTGTGGGAGCTCAAGATCAGGATACACTAGAGGAGGTGGCAAGCACTTATGAACTTATAGTGGATGCAGGGGTATACAGGGCAGAGAGCATAAAAGTGGCTGAAGCAGCCAAGGTTATAGAAAACACACAGCGGGATCTCAACATCGCCCTTATGAACGAACTGGCCATTATTTTCAATCGCCTTGATATTGATTCACAATCAGTTCTGGAGGCTGCTTGCACGAAATGGAACTTCCTCTCCTTTACACCTGGTCTGGTTGGGGGCCATTGCATCGGAGTTGACCCTTACTACCTCACCTATTGTGCCCAGAAAGTAGGATACCATCCCGAAGTCATTCTGGCTGGACGCCGCATCAACGATTCAATGGGCGTATATGTTGCTCAGAGGACAGTCAAGGAACTCATCCATACCAGGGTACGGGTTGAAGGGGCCCGAGTCGTTATACTCGGACTTACATTCAAGGAAAATTGTTCTGATATAAGAAACACCAGAGTGATAGATATTATCCACGAATTCAGGGAGTATGGTATGGAGCCCCTGGTACATGATCCCCTGGCCGATCCGCAAGAGGCCAAATCCGTATATGGCATTCGTTTACTTAAGGATCTGCCTGCCAATGTTGATGCGGTCATACTTGCAGTAGCCCACAAAACATATGCAGAAGCCGGGGTTTCAGCAATAAAAAACATGCTCACTCCTGACAGGGGTGTGGTAATAGATATAAAGAGTTTTTATCACCCTGATGATTTTAAGGAAAAGACTATCAGGTACTGGAGACTGTGAGCATGGAAAAGGGGAAGCTCACCGGCACTGAGAGGCGGCTGTTGCTCAAAATAGCAAGACAGGCCATAGAGGCAGAATTGGCAGGCCTTCCTTTCAGTCTCCCCAGGGTGACAAATCCAAATCTCATCGAACACCGAGGGGCATTTGTAACACTTCACAAACATGGCCAGCTCAGGGGATGTATCGGGACCTTTTCAGCAAACAGACCTCTGTATGAGGTGGTTGGCGACATGGCCATATCAGCAGCCTTTAAAGATCTGAGATTTCGCCCACTCGGTTCCTCTGAATTTGAGGAGATAGATTCGGAGATCTCCGCGCTAACTCCCCTGAAGCCGATAACTGATATGAATGAAATCAAGATAGGTACCCACGGGATCTATATCATTCAGGAGCCCTTTCACGGTGTGCTGTTACCTCAGGTAGCTACAAAAAATAGGTGGGACAGGCTTACTTTTCTGAATCAGACATGTATGAAGGCAGGTCTGGCCCATGGTTGCTGGAAAGACCCAAAAACACAAGTCACAATCTTTAGTGCTGAGATCTTTGGTGAGAAGTCTGAAGGTCTGCTGTCTTAAACGCGTTTCTCAAACATTTCTCCACTAACCTTTTTTCCTCAAAGCTTGGCTCGTTTCATAATTGGGACCTGGCTCCGCTCAGATGCCTTTATCAAACCATTATCCAGCGTTGCTATAGGTACTCCTTTCCTCATTGCGAGATCAAGATACGAGGCATCATAACTTGAAATCTGATGCTCTCGTGCCAAGGCAAGGATTTCTCTCATCATCCTTTCAGGCGACTCCTGTTCAATCGTGATTGGGAGTTCGGTCAGTAAGGCTATAAACCGTGCACTGTCGGCCTCGCTGAGGCGATTCCTAAGTTCGGCCACCAACAAGACGTTTTCCACTTCCAACGGCCAGATTGACGGCACTATTGCCCTGGATACCTCTAAACTACCCAGAATGGCATCAGCGTATTGGCTGGCTTCATCTTGGAAACACCATGCCATGACCACAGAGTTATCAACAACAAAATCTCTTTTCACTCAGTGCCTTCCTTCTTCAATCATATCACGGATAGAAAGCCCACCGAGACGGTGTTTCATACGGAATTCACGTAACTCAGCAATAATTCGCTTTGGGTCTTCTTTTCTTAAAGACTCCGGAGGTTGCAATTCGGCCACTGGTACTCCATGTTTTGTTATGGTTATTCGTTCACCCTTAAATACACGTTTAAGTAATTTCGGAAGATGTGTCTTGGCTTCATATGCACCTACTGTTTCCATAAAATCACCTCTCAGACTAGCTTTAGACTAGTTTAGCTGGCATGCATTGAGCTGTCAATAATGGAATGGGGCCAAGTGCTGCAAAAGCAAATGGGACACTAGCACCTCAAAAGGCAAGTCTGGCCCCTGGTTGCTGAAAAGATCCAAAAACACAGGTCAATATCTTCAGTGCTGAAATCTTCGGCGAGAAGTCTGAAGGTCTGCTGCCTTAAATGCCTCCCTTGAGCGTTTTTCTGATAATGGATGTACAGGCCCGTCAAGACTGCCGCCAAAATGGGCAGCCTCCTTGACTATAGTAAAGCTTATATATCCAGCGGAACCCGGTCATAAGGAATACGGTCTCTGTTGCAATGGCGCTAACAGCAAGTCATTGTTGCCAAATGTCCTAACCAATTGATTTAATGGCATAAAAAATGAAACTTTAGTAAATTTATAGCATGAGGCTAAGCCGACTTATTGCTGCAACCAAGTGTCTTGACATTGGGGTCCATCTTCGGCAATGTACATCCATGTCTAAGAAACACATACAAAAGAGCCAAAAAGTCAAAAAGTCAAAACTTAAGCAAACCCTGAGCATAAAGAGATTTACAGTTACTTATCTGGTACTGATGACCTTCTTTTTTCTCCTCATAGCCGTGGAGCCCATACAGAATGTCATTGACCTAAACGGCCTTTATACAAAGGCAATAGTATCCGTTACAGCAAAGATTTTGGAAATAATGGGCATGTTATGCACGTGCAAGGGTTCAGTTATTACCATATCCGGCATAAGCCTGGATATAAAGTTTGGCTGTAATGGCCTTGAGGCGGTAATGATTTATACAATAGGTATAATATCTTTCCCGGCCACCTGGAAAAAGAAGTTTTTAGGCATCATAGCGGGTTTTATAGTAATACAGATAATAAATATCATAAGGATTGTGGCGCTGGCCTATTCATGTATATATTTCAAAACCTTCTTTGAGTACATTCACATATATATAGCACAGGGCATGATGATCGCTGTTGCCCTAGGGATCTATTTGCTCTGGATTAACTATGCAAAAAAAGGGTCTTAAGGTCGTCTTTATCTTTATTGGTGCGTACCTGATTTTTTTAATCCTTTGGATAAATGTCAAAGACTACTATGGGTATGCCATAACATATCCGGTATCAAATATGGTTGTGCTGATAAAGGACGTGATGCTTGAATCCATTACCGAAAAAGGTGACAAAATAGAGGTTGCATTTTGCAAACACATCTATCGTGGAGAAATAACAGCACATATTGCCATAAATACATCTTTTTATGCCTTTAATGTCCCACTTACCTGTGCAATATTGGCGGCCTTTTACCTATTTATCAAGAGAAAAAAGAGAGCATATCTTGAGGCTGTTTTGATACTGCTCTTTGTCCATGCACTCTATGTATTTTCCTTAGAGGCGAAAGGCCTGACAGAGACGTTTATGGGTAGAGGCATTGAGCCCATGAACAAAGTAAAATTGGCTTTCTATCAATTTCTCTGGAGCTTTACAGACAATATGGTCATAAGGTTTGAACCATTCCTTATCGGCATTTATGTTTTCTTGAGATTCAGAAAGTAAAGAACAGATAGAACTATTTGTTGAGTTGACAGGAAATCGTTTTGTGACGCAGCACAGAAGCCTCTTTTGAGCGTTCAGCAGCAGGCTGTTATCGTCTTTTCTCCAGCTATGGGTAAGTAATGAAACGAATGTTCAGTCAGACATGAAAAAGTTTGCTGTTTTCTTTGCAAAACGATCGAATCCGGGTACTATTGCCATTAAAGCGTTTCGGAGAGTCCGCTCCCGTTTAGGTATCCCGTCATATAGATAAACGTTACATTCGTATAATCTGCTTCTAATCTACTCATTTTTATCAGTTAAGAGTTAAAAGTTAGAAGTGTGGTAGAGAGCTAAGGACCGATATGACCGTTCCTCGGATTCTGATTGTATCTCCCACAAAAAGGGAAATGGAGCCTTTTCTCACGCTTGCCGACAGATACAAGTGCCCTCACTTGGTTTGTGGCCTTGGACCAGGTAGCACCTCTTTTGAGCTGACGAGATTTATTGAGAGCAAAGGTGCACCATCAGCATTAATCCTGGCTGGTGTAGCAGGGGCATATCAGTGGGCGGATGTAGAGCTTGAGGATGTATGCCTTGCAAGCTCCGAAGCCTATGGCGACTTGGGCCGTCAAGGTCCTTCGGGGATCGAACCGATTTCCTCAGAAGATGATGAAACGCAGACAGAGTTTGCTCTTGAGCCCGGATGGCGCAAAATCATTAAGTCTGATCTGGTGAAAAAGCTTGGCCTCCGCTATGGCCCAATGGTTACTGTCTCCTGCGTTACAGGCACCAGAGAAAGGGCCTGGGACTTGCATGAACGGTTTAAATCTATTGCGGAAAATATGGAAGGAGCCGCGGCCGCTCAGGTCTGCAATTACTATCAGATCCCGCTCCTTGAGCTTCGAGGTATAAGTAACTGGGTGGGCGATCTCGACAAAAAAAACTGGAGGTTAGACCAGGCCCTTAATTCAACAGCCAAAGTCCTGGAAAAGGTCCTTGGGATTTTGTTGGACTAAAGCTAGCCGTTGGGAAAACTCAATATTTTACAAATGGCTATAGACATCGTTGATTATGGAGAATATCAGGAACAACAAAGGGATCACCCTGGGGCTTTCTTCCTGCCCTAACGACACCTTTATTTTCTATGCTCTGCTTCACAACAAAGTATCTTTACAGTATAAGCTATCCCCCTTAATAGCAGATGTGGAAGAGCTGAATCAGAAGGTCCTTGCCAGATCTATTGATGTGAGCAAGGTGTCTTTTCATGTGCTGGGGCATGTCCTGGATGACTACATGCTCCTCAGGTCGGGTAGCGCCATAGGGCGTGGCTGTGGACCATTGTTCCTTGCAAAAGCACCCTTAGATACTCACAATTTTGAGAAATACAGAATTGCCATACCTGGCGAACATACAACTGCAGCACTTCTTTTGAAGCTCTTCGCTCCAGGAGTTAAAGAGCTGGTACCCATGAACTTCGCCCTTATCGCCCAGGCGGTTGCCGGGGGAGAGGTGGATGGAGGGATAATCATACACGAGACCAGATTTACCTATCATGACCTTGGTCTAATTTGCATCCAGGATCTTGGGGCATGGTGGGAAAAAAAGACAGGCTTTCCGATTCCCCTGGGCGGAATCATCGCCAAGCGTTCCCTGGGCTTTGAATTATTGCAGGCAATAGATGCTGCCCTTGGAATGAGTATCAAGTCAGCTCTTGAGAACCCTGAGGCCGTTTGGGACTTTGTAATGAAGCATGCACAAGAGATGTCTTACGAGGTTATGAGAAAGCACATAGACCTCTATGTAAACGAATATACCATAGATCTCGGTGAGGAGGGTATAGGGGCCGTGGAATTTCTTTTGGAACAAGGACAAGAAAAGGGAGCGTTTTCCTTTAGGCCGGGCATGGATTTGCAAAAGGTACTGAAAGGCCCATGTCAATGAGCATATACAAGTTGGATTAATTGGAAAGGTGAAATTGGAAATTGGAAATTTGGCCTACTTGCTTTCGTTTCATCTCTCCCCACTTTCTAATTTCCAATTTCAACGTTCCTTGAACAGTTACCTTTGAAGCACTAATTATTTGTCTGGAGGACATCAAACATGGAGGTCGATACAACGGCGAACATATGGACCATGATGATAGGGGCAGGACCTGTGGTCAAATTGGTTCTCATAATGCTAGTGGTCTTTTCAATCCTTTGCTGGACCGTAATATTAGTAAAAATCAAGCGATTTCGTCAGGCAAGACTTGGGAATGAAAATTTTGAAAGGCTCTTTTGGGAAAGTCCTAGCCTCACTCAGGCTTACAGCCACGCAAAGATAATGCCGGAGGCCCCTATGGCAGGAGTGTTTCTTGAAGGATATAAAGAGTTGAAGCGTCTTCAGAAATGTCCTAAGGCCCAGGATACGGCTATTGGCCTGAGGGTGTGGCTTGAAACCCTGGAGAGAAGCCTTAACAAAGGTATTCAGGAGCAGTTATCGGCCATAGAGCGTACACTTCCCTTCCTGGCAACTACTGGAAATGCCGCTCCTTTTATTGGTCTCTTTGGCACTGTGTGGGGGATCATGAGAAGTTTTCACAGTATTGGGCTCAAGGGCTCGGCAAGCCTTGCTACAGTGGCCCCTGGTATCTCAGAAGCCCTGGTTGCCACAGCCGCTGGCCTTGCAGCCGCAATACCCGCAGTCATTGCATTTAATGGTTTTATGAGTTTGATGGGCAGGCTGGAGATTCAACTCCGGGGATTTTCAAATGATTTTTTAAACACTGTGGAAAGGCAACTCCTTCATGGCAAGGGGACTTCTCAAGAACCATAAGAGAGGACTGAATGGCTAACAATTCCATACAGGGAAACGGGAAACGGCGCTATATGTCCGAAATAAACGTGACGCCCCTGGTAGACGTGGTCATAGTGCTGTTGATCATCTTCATGGTCGCGGCACCAATGATGACCAAAGGACTGGACGTTAAGCTCCCAAAGACCACGGCCAAGTCCCTTCCCCAAAAAAAGAAGAACATAGTTATCACGGTTAATGATAAGGGGGAAATCTATCTCAACAAAGTCGCTGTGGACAAAGAAGTTTTAAAACGGCGCCTTGCCGAAATGAAGCACGAGGGGCGAGCCCAACAGGTCCTCCTCAAAGCAGACAGGGCCGTTGCCTATGGGACGGTTGCCAGAGTTATGGCCACAATTCGTGAAGCGGGCATAGAGGATCTTGGCCTGGTGACAGAGCCCCTGAAACCTTCTAAAAA
>JAFDDO010000198.1 GCA_019310825.1 Deltaproteobacteria bacterium
TAAGATTGTGTTTTTTAGAAAAAATTTCAAGATCAGGCATCCGGGCCATTGTCCCGTCGTCCTTCATGATCTCGCATATGACCCCGGAGGGCTTCAGGCCTGCAAGCCTTGCGAGATCCACTGAACCCTCGGTCTGGCCTGCTCTAACAAGGACTCCTCCCTCCCTTGCCTTTAGAGGAAAGACATGGCCCGGCATGGCAATATCCTCCGGACCGGATTCGTCTGCTATGGCAGTCAGGATAGTAGTTGCCCTGTCATGGGCAGAGATACCTGTTGTGACTCCATGCTTAGCCTCTATGGATACCGTAAAATTCGTGCCGTACATTGATGTGTTCCGGGAAGTCATCATAGGGAGATTCAGCTTGTTTACCTGCTCTTCCGCAAGGGCAAGGCAGATCAAGCCGCGACCATACCTGGCCATGAAATTGATGGCCTCAGGGGTCACCCTTTCTGCAGCCATAGTGAGGTCGCCCTCGTTTTCCCTGTCCTCGTCGTCGACAAGGATAAACATCTTTCCAGCTCGAATATCTTCAATAGCACTTTCTATGGTGGATAATGACATTATTAAATAAACCTCGCTAAAAAAATTTTCTATAAAAATCCATGCTGTGCTAGAAACTCCGTATCAATATTAGTCTGTTTCTCTGATTTAATATGCCCAGCCAAAAGTAATTTTTCAATATATTTCCCAATAAGATCTACCTCAATATTGATTTTATCTCCCCTCTTTCTGAAACCCATAGTAGTGAGTTTGACAGTATGCGGGATAACGGCCACGGAGAAACGGCCCTTACTACAACGGTTTACAGTAAGGCTGATGCCGTCAATTGCAACCGAACCTTTTTCAATAATGTACCGGTCAAGGCTCTCGGAGATAGCTATAGTAAATAAAGTAAATTGGCTAAGATGCTCCTTTTCAATTACTTCTCCTATTCCATCCACATGACCACTTACCAGATGTCCGCCAAGACGGTCTGAAAGCCTGAGGGCCTGCTCAAGATTAACACGGTTTCCAACCCTGAGCCCGGGCAATGTGGTCCTTGAAAGGGTCTCTGGTGAAACTTCTACACTGAAGATGTCCTGGGAGATAATAACGGCGGTCAGGCAGACCCCGTTTACAGCAATACTCTCTCCCTCCTGCGGATCTTTAATAGAGAAAATAGGATGAATAGTAAGGACCAGACCTTGACCTGCCTGTCTAACATCCTTGAGAGTCCCAAGGCCCTGGATTATCCCTGTAAACATTTATTATGGTCAGCTCCAGAAGGAATTAATGTCTGTGACCAGACCATGGACCAGCCAATTATCGCCCAGCTTGCGATGTTGTACCTTTGAAAGCCTTGTTGCCCTTCCTACGTCCACGGCCCCTGAACCACCTATTGCGGGTCTGGCATCCTTTCCGCCGATTATCATGGGAGAATAATAAAAAAAGGCCTCATCAACAAACGCCTGATCCCAGAATGCCCCATGGACCGTAGCCCCGCCTTCTGCCAGAATTGACTGCACCCCAAAATCGCCCAGCATCCTGAGCACATCCCTGATGTTTACCCTACCTTGCCCATCGGGCGGCGTAAACCAGACCTTTGTACCGGATGCCTCCAGGGCCTGCCTGTGTTCATCTGTGGATTTACCTTCCACCCCAATTATCACAGTGGGTGCAGGGGACTTCAGGCGGCATATCCGGCTGGATGGATCAACGCTCAATCTACTGTCCAGCACTACCCTTATGGGATCTTTAACAGTTTTCTTGCCCTTTCTGCAAGTAAGCTGTGGATCATCCGCCAATATAGTGCCTTTGCCGACCAGTATGGCGTCACTTATTTCCCTCAGGCGATGCCCCGATCTGCGGGCCTGCTGATTGGTAATCCACTTTGAGTGACCTGTGCGGGTTGCAGTCCTGCCATCCAGGCTGCATGCCACCTTGGATCTGACCCATGGCATACCGGTCAATATGTGTTTGGTAAAGGGGACAATCAAAAGACGGCACTCATCTCTCAGACACTCTGTCTCTACCTCAATGCCCTTGTCCCGAAGAAACTCTGATCCGCCTCCAGCCACCTTCGGATTGGGGTCAAGCGTCCCGATTACGACCCTTCTGATGCCTGCCTGCAGTATGGCATGTGTGCAGGGCGGTGTCCGGCCGGTATGGTTGCAGGGTTCCAGGGTTACATACATATCAGCCCCTTTGGCCGCATCTCCAGCGACCCTCAGGGCATGGACTTCAGCATGAGGTGTGCCGGCCTTCTGGTGCCAGCCTTCTCCCAAGATCATGCCTTGCCGGGCCACAACCGCGCCTACAGCAGGGTTTGGGGTGGTGTACCCAAGGCCCTTCTCACCAAGTGTAAGAGCCCTGCGCATAAACTTTTTATCTTCACTGGCCCACATTTAAGAGTCTTGATTGCGGGAACTTTCGCTCAACAACTCTTGCAATTGATCCATGAACTCATTGAGGTCCTTAAATTGCTTATATACAGAGGCAAAGCGCACATAAGCCACACCGTCCCATGCCCTCAATTGAGACATAACATGTTCCCCTAAGAATCTGCTCTCCAACTCCCTTTCCCCTCTATCTTGAATTTCTTTCTCAAGATCGCTGACAAAGGCATCCACTTCGTCCATACTCACCGGCCTCTTTTCACAGGCCTTTACTATCCCCTCAACAATCTTATTCCGGTCAAAGGATTCACGTCTTCCATCCTTTTTGACTACCATGGGATGAAATTCTTCAATCCTCTCATAGGTAGTAAAACGCTCATGACAAGACAGGCATTCCCGGCGTCGACGTATGGCCCTGCTGTCCTGGCTGGACCTGGAGTCAACAACTTTACTCTCTGAAGAACTACAGAATGGACACTTCATTGGATTTCAATCGGTTGAGGGATTAGTTTCCCTGAATTCTATAAGATCTATTCCGGCCTCTGCCAACATATCACGGGACATGGGATCTGCATAGCCTTTTGCGTAATAGATGGCCAGGATGCCTGCATTTATAAGCATCTTTGTGCATATAACACAGGGCAGATTAGTACAGTACAGAATCGAGTTGGCCACGGGAATCCCATGGTATGCGGCTTGAATAATTACATTTTGTTCAGCATGGAGCCCTCTGCAGAGCTCGTGCCTCTCACCCGAAGGGACATTAAGTTTTTCCCTCAGACAACCTATTTCAAGACAGTGTCTCAAGCCACTTGGGGCTCCGTTGTAACCTGTTGCCAGGATACGACGATTTTTTACAAGTATTGCCCCTACTTTACGGCGCAGGCACGTGGACCTCTGGGCAACTAGGTGGGCAATGGACATGAAGTAGGTGTCCCACGACGGCCTGGTATTTCTGGTATCTTTTTCCATATTTCCTAATTCATTAATAAGACAAGGGGTAAATCATCCAATATCATATCGTGCCAGACG
>JAFDDO010000199.1 GCA_019310825.1 Deltaproteobacteria bacterium
CCTTGTTGAAGGACTCCTTTCAGACTATCAACCGTGTCATGTTACAGTGCTTCTTGATGCCCCTCTTCCCAAAAGCGGGGAGCTTGCGGCAAGAATCAGACAATGGATGAAATACGCAAAAATCAAAGGGGATGTCACTACAGCAACAAGACCTGAATCATCTCTTCTGGCGCTTGAAGGTATTAAGGCAAGTGCGGACTCGGTAATCATAGATCGTTCCACCAGAGTTTTTGACCTTGCAGGCCACATTATAAGAAGAAGATTACATATTAAACCAATGTTAATTCCATAGGACACGTAAAGGAATAACAGTTAATTCGAGAAATTATGAGAGCTACTTTAACTCCCATTGTAGTTGTATTGGCCTTTATGCTCCTCTTTCCTGCAGTCCTGATATCAAGCCTTGTCAATGCTTCAGGAAACTGGATCCACAGACTTGGAAGGCTCTGGGCAGGAACAATAATTAGGACATCCGGTATCAAGATAGAGGTACAAGGCCACGGGCATATACCTGTAGGAAAACCTGTGATATTCGCCTGCAACCATGCAAGCCAATTTGACATACCTCTATTGCTTGAGGACTTGCCTTTACAATTCCGTTTTGTAGTCAAGAAGGAGCTCTTCAAGATACCCCTGTTTGGCTTTGCTCTGCATCACGGAGGTTATATACCTATTGACAGGTCCGGTGGTAAGGCCGCCCTGCGCAGCCTGCAAAAAGCTGCTGAGAGAGTAAAAAAAGGCACCTCTATAGTCATCTTCCCAGAGGGTACCCGCAGCCCTGACGGCCGTTTGATGCCCTTTAAGGTGGGAGGAATACTGATTGCAATTAAAGCTGGTTGCCCTATAGTGCCTGTAGCCATAAGCGGCAGCCACAAAGTGCTTCCCAAGGGGAGCATCAGGGTACGCCCAGGCCTGATAAAGATGACCTTCGGCCTCCCTGTTCAGACTGTGGGCCCGGAAGGCCCTATCCCCAGAGATATTGTGAAAAAAGAAGTGTGGGATAGCATTTCCGCCATGCTTGAAGAAAAACCATAGCCTATTCCTGACTATTTATGCCATCCTGGATACTACCTACCGTAGCATTTATGCTGGGGCTGATTATTCTCTCCGGCGGGGCCGAAGCTCTTATTAGAGGAGCCATACGCATGGCTCGCCTTTGGAAAATCAGTCCCATTGTAATCGGCCTAACCATTGTAGCCTTTGGCACTTCAGCTCCAGAGATGGGCGTGGCATTGTCAGCAGCCCTTTCCGGCCAGCCCGATATCACCATGGGAAACATTTTGGGGAGCAATATAGCCAATACAGGACTGATCCTGGGGCTTGGGGCCTTGCTCACTCCATTGACTGTCCGTCTGAGGATGCTCAGAATAGAGATACCCTTGTTAATAGTGGCAAGCATGGCTCTCTGGGCATTTGCAACAATGGGCCATCTTGGGTGTCCGGCAGGCCCGATCTTACTCATCACCTTTACAGCTTATTGTGTGACACTGTATCGTCACAGCCGGAAAGAGCCCTATATACTCCAAGTGGAATTTGAAATGTCTCCCAGCGGCAAGGATTCCTTTTGGTTTGACATTGTACTGGTTATAGCGGGGCTGGCAGGGCTGGTTATCGGTTCCAAAACATTGGTTTGGGGGGCTGAAAACATTGCCGTGTATCTGGGTATACCTGAACTCATTGTGGGCCTGATTCTGACAGCTATAGGCACCTCCCTGCCTGAACTTGCCACAACAGTGGCAGCGGCCCGTAAGGGTCAGACAGACCTGATCCTGGGAAATGTAATAGGAAGCAATCTATCTAACCTGTGTGCCGTACTTGGCGTCACGGCTTGTATTACTCCAATTGATATCAACCCGGATCTGCTCCACCGGGACTTCCCTGTAATGGTGGCCTTCAGCCTGGTCCTATTGCCTGTCATGAGGATTGGGATGAAAGTGACTCGATGGGAGGGAGCAGCCCTGCTCCTGTCGTACATCGTGTATGTTATCTTCTTGGCGGTCTTCTGAATAGGGACAGCAGCTTTGCAGAATAACAGAGATGTAATGACCCTGCCTGAGATGGTAAGGCGCTCGGCCTACGAGTTTGGAAACAGGCCCGCACTTATTGCAAGAGAGCCTCAGGGAGACAGGGTTATCACCTTCGGTGAACTTGGCAGTAAGGTTAAATCCCTGGCCAAAGGGCTGATAGCTTGTGGTTTACCCAAAAACGGAAAATGCGCAATACTTGGGTTAAACTCCCCTGAATGGGCCGTCGCCTATCTGGCCATCACCTCTGCTGGTGGGATCTGTGTGCCTATAGATACCCTGTTAAGCAAAAACGAGATACTACACCTGATGTCTGATGCCAAGGTGGATATGGCCTTTGTGGCTCCCAAATTCCTGGACTGGGTACTCGACACCAGCAAGGGCTTTCCAAAACCAAAATGGGTGATAGCCATGACCCTGGATACCAAAAACATTCCAGGGGATGCGATCGCCTTTGAAGAACTTGTCAGGAAAGGACAACAAGCACAGGATCCTTTACCACGCAGAGTTCCTGAGGACGTAGCCGCCATAATCTACACATCAGGTACTACCGGCAACCCTAAGGGCGTCATGTTGACCCACGGCAACATAGTTTCAGATATAACTGCCTGCTATCAAGCAATAAAGTTTAAGCAGGAGCACTTCCTTTCGATCCTGCCGATGCACCACATGTTCGAATGTACGGCTGGCTTTCTCCTGCCAATATTCAGCGGTTCCACAATCACCTTTGCCCGGAGTCTCAAGTCCCGCAGCATACTGGAGGACTTAAAGGCAAGCAGGGCCACGGTGATGTTCGGTGTACCTTTGCTATTCCGGAAAATGCTGGATGGAATCCATAGTGCCATTAGCCGTGTACCTTCTGCCCAACAAATGATATTTCATGTACTTATGAATACGGTCAAGACGGGTGAAAAGCTGGGCATAAAGAGCCTGGGCATGCACTTATTCAGAAGCCTCAGGGAACAGGCCGGGCTAGACTCCCTTCGCTTTTTGGTGGTTGGAGGTGCCCCGCTTATGCCACAAATCCCCAAGGAATTCAGGTGGCTGGGAATCAAGATGCTCCAGGGCTATGGGCTTACCGAGGCAAGTCCGGTACTTACCTTCAATCCTGTGGATGAACCTGTGGATGAAAGCATAGGCAAACCTCTTTCCGGTGTAGAGGTCAGGATACTCGAGCCGGACGAAACCGGCGTTGGGGAACTTGCATTTAAAGGACCAATGATTATGAAAGGATATTATAAAGCCCCTGAGGCCACGCGTGAGGTGCTGGACTCAGACGGCTGGCTAAAGACAGGGGATCTGGGTTATCAGGATAAAAAAGCTTCTCTGTACATCTGCGGGAGGGCAAAAAACATT
>JAFDDO010000200.1 GCA_019310825.1 Deltaproteobacteria bacterium
CTCCATGGCTCAAAGAGATTGGCAGAAGTAGTTAGAGGTATAAAATTTGTCAATGGTATAGAAGAAAATAGAATCGCCGCCTAATGCTCCATACACAACTCTTGACAATAACTCTATTTCAGTTGCCTGGACTGTAATGCCCGCTGCTACAATCCCCAAGACAACTAACGTGCTCAGGCTCCACTTGCGCACGACTCGCCTCCTTTTACAGTTAGCTCAAAAGTCAAATCACTAAAATTCTTTTAGTAACTCCTTTTTCTTAATATTATATTCCTCCTGAGTTATTAGACCTTTTTGTAAAAGCTCGCCCAGTCTCTCTATTTTTTTTGCAACCATATCCCAGACAAGGTCATTAATAGTATCTCATTAAAGAATACAGGCTTATTAAGCCCGATAAAATATCTATAGTCAATTGGAATTAAGGGGAATTAAAGAAAATAAAGCGTGGTAGCAAAATGCCGGGCTATGGGCTTACGGCCCGCCGGGCTTTCTTTTCTCATCACCACTCCTCAAAAGTACCAGGATATCTCCCCCCGGGCTTTCCTGAAAAAGACGCACCTTACCCAACCGGGCAAGCTCAAGTATTGCCAGAAACGTAACGACGATCATTTCTCGATCTTCTGAAGGAAATATCTCAAAAAATCGTATACTTCCAACCTGGCTAAGCTCTTCGGCAATAGATTCCATTTGTTCAGAAAGGCTGGCCTTGGCCCTGGTGATTTCAAGGACCATGGGAAGAGAGCTGTTTCCCAATACCTTTTTGAAAGCAGAGATAAGGTCTGTAAGACTTATGTCAAGGGTACCCTCAAATCCGGCAGGCTCAGAGACTTCCACATTACTTCCTGATTTCTCACTCTCCACCCCTCCTACACGGACAAACACATCCCTGCCCAATATAGGTCTGCACTCAAGGGAAGCGGCTGCCTCTCTCATCTGAACCAACTCTTGAAGGGGCCGGACCAACTCAAGTCTGGGGTCGTCTTCAGGATCAATAGGATCAGGCCTTGGCAGCAACATCCTGGACTTGATGTGCATCAGAGTGGCAGCCATCACCAGATATTCACCGGCTACCACCACGTCAAGGGCGGCCTGCATGAATTCCAGATACTCCAGGTACTGGGCAGTAACCACCGCTATGGGAATATCGGTAATTTCGAGCTTATTCTTCTGGATTAAGTGAAGGAGCAGATTTAAAGGTCCCTCGAAGGCGTCCAGCTTTACTTGGCATTCCGGTTCCAAAGGGCACCCCAAACCTGAGCCATTGTGGACTGTGCAACCTTTCTGGCCCTGCTGGCCCCATCTGCCAATATGTCCCTGACTGTGCCGGAATCGGCAGCAAGGGCCTTTCTCCTTTGCTGAATCGGGCCCATTTGCAGGACAATGGCTTCTGCCAGTTCTTTCTTACATGCCGCACAACCCCGCTTGGCTGCCTTGCATTCAGACACAATGACCTCAAGCTGTTCTGGCGCCAGATAAAGCTGATGAAGCTTGAATGCTATACAGCGGTTTTCAGGATCACCGGGATCACCCATCCTCGGCCGTTCCACATCAGTTATCATTGTGGATAATTTTTTTCTTACTACGTCCGGAGAATCTGACAAAAAAATGGAATTCCCATAACTCTTGCTCATTTTTCTGCCATCCAGCCCTGGGAGCTTTGGAACCTCTGCCAGCAAGGCATCAGGTTCTGGGAAAACGTCCCTATATAGATAATTGAACCTACGTGTGATTTCTCTGGTTAGTTCAATATGAGGTACTTGATCCACGCCTACGGGCACCTTTTGACCCTTGTACAGTAGTATGTCTGCAGCCTGAAGGACCGGATAGCCCAGAAAACCAAAGGTTGCGAGGTCTTTCTCCTTTAGATACTGTTGCTGTTCCTTGTATGTAGGATTGCGCTCCAGCCATGAAACAGGCGTAATCATAGAAAGCATAAGATGAAGCTCTGCGTGCTCCTTTACATCTGACTGAACAAACAGGGTAACCCTTTCCGGGTCTATCCCCACAGCCAGCCAGTCAAGAACCATCTCATCTATATTTGCCGGGATTTCTTGCGGGCATTCGTAACTGGTAGTCAAGGCATGCCAGTCAGCCACAAGGAAAAAACACTCATATGTATCTTGAAGACGTTTCCAGTTCTCAAGAACACCGTGCAGGTGCCCCAGATGCAGCTTGCCTGAAGGCCTCATGCCACTGAGTATTCGTTGTTTTGCCTGTTCACTCATAAGGGCTCACATCAAAGTACAGTTCCTAATAGGAATTTATTCAGATAAAGGATCAGCGGAATAATAACGCGGCTGGTTACTCCTGTAAAGACGAGCACCAAAATCAGCAAGAAACCATAGCGTTCAAACCTCTCGAAAGAGCTTGCCAGAGCAGGGGGAAGTATACCCATAAGGACCTTACTACCATCAAGAGGGGGGATAGGGAGAAGATTGAATACCGCAAGCCCTATATTAATCTGCACACTTATATATGCCATGTATAAAACCGGACGCATGAAAAAGCCTGACGTCTCCCAAAACGACCCCAATACCTGTCTTAGCAAAACAGCACTCAATACTGCCAAAAAGATATTGGCCCCAGGACCTGCCAGTGCAACCCAGATCATATCATTCCTGGGATTCTTAAAATAACTGGGATTGACCGGTACAGGCTTTGCCCAACCTATGGTCTGAGTGAGAAAAAATACCATTGTACCAATTGGATCAAGATGACGGATAGGGTTAAGGGTGAGGCGCCCCATAAGCTTTGCAGTGGGATCACCAAGGCGATAAGCCACCCAGCCGTGGGCCATCTCATGTACGGTAACAGCAAGAAGTATGGGCGGTGTGAGTATTGCCAATCTCTGAATTATAGCAGCAAAATCCATAATATTTCTAATATACTACAATACTGTCAAAAGCTCATCCATGATTCCTGTGAAAACACAACATCTGCTGCCATTTAGTTGCAGGGTTTTGAAGGAAATTTTGCCCTGGCTAAAGTTGCTTAACTGAGTGTCCGTTTTTACTTGACCAGACCAAATCGCCCGATTTAATATCAAAAATTACAAAAAAAGATTATGAGCCCTTACCATTCCAGATGCAGGCAGGCAAATTCCCGAATAAACCTGGAAAAGGTTGATGTTGAAAAAATCTATGCTGAAAAAAGACAGATCAAGCAGGTCTTGCTCAATATGATCAATAATGATTGTGAAGCGGTTGAGAAAAAAAGGCGGCAGTGGTATGATTCCTGTTTCCGTCAAAAAGAAAAATCCCGAAGTTATGATCAGAATCCAGGATAATGGTATTGTCCGTGGAGGATAAAGCCAAGATATTTGCCCCCTTCTTCACTACTACGGCCTCACGTGG
>JAFDDO010000041.1 GCA_019310825.1 Deltaproteobacteria bacterium
AAATTAACGAACATACAGGTAAATATCACGGGTAGAAATTGCATCATGCGGGCCTGCATGGGGTCAAGGGAAGAAGGGCTTAATTTTTGCTGTAAAAACATGGAAAGCCCCATGAGCAGTGTAAGTACTGGTATGCCTCCCAGGTAAGGAATGTTTACCCCGGGTATCATTAGACGGTCAGGAGCTGAAAGGTCGTTTATCCACAGCGTGAAAGGGGCATGACGCAGCTCTATTGATTGAAGTAATACCTTGTATAAGGCAAAAAATACCGGGATCTGCAGCAGCATGGGCAGACAGCCGCCCATAGGATTCACCTTGTAGGTTTTATAGAGCTGCATGAGCTCCTTGTTCATTTTTTCTTTATCTTTCCCATACTTTTCCTTAAGCTTAGCCATTTTGGGCTGCAACTTTTGCATGGTCTTCATGGACTTTGCGCTTTTTTGCGCCAAGGGCCAAAAGGCAACCTTGATCAGTATGGTAACAATAATTATGGCCAAGCCATAATTGTGAATATATCGATAAAGAAATTTAAGGAAGTACAAAAGGGGCTTGGCAATTGGATCAAACCAACCAAAATTTATGGCCTTGGAAAGATTGTGCCCCAGAGCGTTCAAGCGGTCGATATCTTTTGGCCCGAAATATATTCCCAGATTCAAGACCTCGACTCCTTGCCCTGCGCCTTTAGGAGACGGCTTGAGTGCAGTCAGTCGGCTCTCAGCCAGACCATCAGCCTCTTTTTTCTCAATCAATATATTCCAGGGGCCTTCGCTGACAATCGGGATCAAAGCTGTAATGAAATAGTCGTCACCGTAACCGATCCAGTCAACCGGACCTGTGTACGTATGTTTTTCCCCGATGTCGTCCAGTTTTACTTCTCGTAAAGAATCGTTGCCATAGTAGGCAGGACCTGCAAATGTAAACCTGTTTGTATTCTCGCCGGGTTTATTGTACAAGCATAACGATCCGGGAATAGTTCCCGCCCCAGATAAATAAACAGACAGATCTATCCAGTAACTTCCCTGGTGGAAGGTGTATTCCCTTGTGATTTTAATGCCATTGGACATATTGCAGGTAAACTTCAGTTGCGCTTCCTCTCCGGCTTGGGTTAGCTTCAGCCCTTCCTTATCCGGCTCAAAGAATTGTGAAGAAAGGTCTACCGGCGGCTGAGATTCCATTTGAAGCCCAAGGGGTAGATGCGGGGGAGAGACATCGATCAAATTCACAGGAGGGGCATTATCTGTGAGCGTTGCCAGGTATTGCTTTAAGAGGTATTTTTTAACTGTGCCCCCTCTTTCTGAAAAAACGAGTTGGTAAAGATCCGTTTCCACAGTGATGTCTCTTACCTTGCGAAGGGGTGCCTTTGTGTCAACTGGAATATCATAACTTCCTATGGCATTGAGGGAAGAAGTTTGGGAACTTCCATCAGTGCGAATGCGTTTACCATATTCATGGTCTGGGGCTTGCTCACCGACACCCGTGGCAGGGATAGTCTCAAAACTGGTTTCTTCACGAGGTGGTTGTGATACATCTCTACCAAAGAAGTACTGAAACACAATCAATACTGCTATAGACAAAACTAATGCTAATAATGTTCGTGAATCCATTGTAGTAAACCTTAATAATCAAAGCCGTCTTCTAAACTCCATCTCCGGTTTTCCGTTGGAGTTTTGCAAACGGCTAATCAAACAACCATTTTTTTGTTGTGAAGGGCCTTCTTAACGTAAACCGGCAATCAGGGGACAGGGTCGTATCCGCCCGGAGTCCAAGGATGACACCTTAGGAGTCGTTTGATAGCCAACACAATACCTATAATAGGACCGTGTATAACAATGGCCTCCTCAGCGTATTGGGAGCAACTTGGAAAGAAACGGCAAGACCTTGGTAAAATAGGGGAAAACAATAGCCTATATATTCTAATGAAAAAAATGATGAATTTGCTCAATATGTTCTTAGTATTCAATTTTTAGAACCTTTTCGAGGCCTCAAATGCCTTGACAAGATTGCTCTTTAATTCATTCAAATCAAGGTGAAAAAATTTCCTGTATGGCACAAAAACCAGATCATGACCAGCAGGAAAAATCCACTTGTTGGTGCGGAACAACTCCCTGATCAGCCTTTTGGCTCTGTTTCTTTTGATAGCTCCACCAATTTTTCTGCCGGCACTGATACCGATTCTACGGTAGGGTAAATAATTCCCAATAACTATAATAGTAAGGCCGGGCAGCTTTATTCGTTTCCCCTTTTGATAAACCCTGATAAAATTTTCCGTACCTGTCAATCTCTCTTTTTTTGAGAAAGATTGGATGTGTGAGGACTGCCTCATCTTAATTATAACGCGTTTTTGTTTTACGTTCAGAAGGCTGGCCTCACAATAACCTTTATGCTGATAAGCTTTGTCTCCCCTTTGCTCTACGCCTGTTCAGTATTCTACGGCCTGCCTTTGTACTCATACGTTTACGAAATCCATGGGTCCTCTTTCTTTTTAAATTGCTCGGCTGAAAGGTCCTTTTCATATTAATTAGCTCCCTACTGATAGGCTAACATGCTATTATTGTCGAATTATGGATAGACTATTTCCGGCAGGATTATAGCAAGCAGCCTTATTATTCTGGATCTGTATTTTATCTCTTATGTCTAAACTGTGAACAAATAAATTATTTTTGATTACAATGCAAAAAGTCCGAAGCATGATTCCGCTCAAAAAACCAGAGATGCAAGGCGCAAAATTTTCCAGGAATGAGAAATACTTATCGTAAGTCGCAGTGACCTGTCTGCATGCAACGCACAGGCAGGCTGGAAAATTGAAGCAACGACGCAGATTTGGATTTTTCAGCAAAATCATTTTTAATTTATATACATGCATATACCAGGACTATAAACAACAAAGGAGACAATTTATCAAAAAAATCAGTATACTAAAAAAGATTTAGAAAAAGTGTTATTCTGTTAGGATAAATATCCAACAAACTGTAAATTCATACCCACATGCTAAGTATATGTCAAGATAAGTTGCTGAACCAATTAAGCCACTTGCAAAACCCATCTTTTGTCCGGTGGCTAAGTTGATCGTCGCGCTTTGCCCTCGAACAAAATCTGAAATTTTGCAAAAAAGGCTTATTCGGCTATCATTTCTTGCTAACTGGAAGTGCCTTTAGTAGGGTTTAATCCCGTTTAAAAAAATATTTTGTTTTTTTGAAAAAAAGACACAGATTGTCATCAAAGATCTAATATTAGCTTAAGGTAATAACTATGTTTTTAGGTTCTCTTTTAGGGCGGTTCTCAAGCGATCTGGCCATTGATCTCGGAACTGCAAATACACTGGTATATGTTAAGGGTAAGGGCGTAGTCCTGCGCGAACCATCTGTGGTCGCAGTGCGCAAGGATGTCAGGGCAAACAGAGTCGTGGCCGTAGGCAAAGACGCCAAAATGATGCTTGGGAGGACACCTGGAAATATTGTGGCTATCCGCCCCATGAAGGATGGCGTAATTGCTGACTTTGAAGTTACAGAGGCCATGCTGCGCTATTTTATACGTAAAATACACGATCGGCGGACTCTTATTCGGCCTCGAATTATCATAAGTGTGCCGTCCGGAATCACTCAGGTTGAGAAGAGAGCTGTCCGGGAATCCGCCGAGTCTGCAGGTGCAAGAGAAGTTTACCTTATTGAAGAGCCTATGGCAGCCGCTATTGGTGCGGGGTTGCCGATTACAGAGCCGATTGCAAATATGATAGTGGATATGGGTGGAGGTACTACGGAAGTAGCTGTCATTTCTTTAGCCGGGATCGTGAATAGTAAGTCTGTTCGTGTAGCAGGTGATAAGATGGACAATGCTATTTTACAGTTTATTAAGAGGAAATTTAATCTGCTAATTGGTGAGCATTCAGCAGAAAAAATCAAGATAGCACTAGGCGATATTATACCTGAAGAACCTTATCAGGAGATGGAGATAAAGGGTAGAGATCTTGTATCAGGGGTGCCCAAGACCATAACGATTAATTCGTCAGAAGTACGTTCAGCTATAGCAGAACAGATAGACACAATAGTCGATACGGTAAAAAGCGTACTTGAGCAGACTCCCCCGGAACTGGCTGCTGATATGGTCGACAAAGGAATTGTTCTAACAGGAGGTGTGGCCTTGCTAAAGAACCTGGATAAGCTCTTGAGAGAGGAAACGGATCTTCCTATAATTATTGCTGACGATCCTTTATCTTCCGTGGTTTTAGGTGCTGGCATGTCTCTGGACAATCTTGATATCTTAAAAGAAATTATGATCCATTAATTCAGCCGGCCATATTTTTTTTGTTGCATATCGATTGTGCCATTCCATACTGGAAATTCAAAAAAACGCATGACGGCATATTTAGTCCTGGCCGTTGTAGTTTTTTTGATTTTTGTAGTGGTGGGCCTGCGTTTTGGTTCACCGGCAGTTATGTCTCCAGTCAAATACTTTTTTGTGGACTTAACAGGCTATTTGCAAAAAGGCATTTCCGGACCCTCGAGATGGGGGGGAAATTTTTGGCGATCCTACCTGTCCCTTCAGGACGTTGAGTCAGAAAACAAGGCCCTTCGTCAAGAAGTAGTCCAACTTCAAGAAAAAATTGGCCGGTATCGTGAGGCCCTTATTGCCAATGCCCGTTATAAGAGGTTATTGGAAATAAAAGAGGATATCGGGGCCACGGTAATAACGGCCAATGTGGTTGGAGTAGATTTGGCTCCATGGTTGGCCACAATTACTGTGAATAAGGGTCGCAAAGACGGGATAAAGCCGGGGATGGTAGTTATGTCCGGAGCGGGTGTTGTAGGCCAGACAATGGAAACTTCTCTCCATTTTAGCAAGGTCTTATTGTTGTCTGACTACAATAGCTCGGTAGCTGCACTTATACAACGGAATCGAGCCAGGGGCATTATAAAAGGCGCCGGGAAGGGACGATGTTACCTGGCCTATGTGGAAAAAGTGGTGGATGTTGAAGTTGGGGATAGAATTATTACATCCGGTACTGATGGGATTTCCCCAAAGGGACTTTTGATAGGAAAGGTCTCTTCTGTAACTGAAGGTTCTATTTCTAATCTTTTCCAGGAAATCACTGTGACACCGGCTGTTGATCTCAAAAGAATAGAAGAAGTGGTTGTTCTTGTTACAAATCAACCCTTCGTGGAATCACGCCATTGAGAAAAGCCTAACCGTTCAAGGGTTCAGGGTTCATTGAGGATATGCACCGTTGATTCTTAAATTATGAATGGGAAAGGCATAAGAATAGAACAATTTAAGGATATTAAGGTATGGCAGTTGGCCCGAGGGTTAACTCGCGAGGTCAACGAAAAAAAATTAACCTTGAACGGTGAATTCTGAACCTTTGAACGTCCACAAGGAAGGTAACTCCGAACGGTGAATTCTAAACCTGTAAGCGCTTACAAAAAAGCGTTGGTAGTTATTTTTTTTGGGTACATTCTACTTTTATTTGAAACGGCCATGGGCTTCCCTTTTCAGTTCGGACAAATCAGACTGGACGGTTTGGTGCCGCTTGTAGCCTGGTACGGACTTCAACACCCTTTACCTGGTGGTATCCTCGCTGTATTGGGTTTGGGGATCCTCAGTGAGCAGATGTCAGCCGTACCGGACGGCCTTTATGCTTTGGCATATGCTGGTGAATATTTGATGATTCGATATATCCTAAATCACATAGTGTCTCCTGCGGCATGGCAACAGATGATGCTGGTTTCGTTTTTGAGTATTGAGGTCGTGGCGGTCCTTTTGATAGGCAGTGGTGCTGCCGAACTCTTGTGGCCTTGGGGGTTTGCCCAGGCCCTGCTTAATGGCATTATCGCACCTTTCTGGTTTTTTGTCTTTGATAAAGCAAATTCGGTTATTTTCAGTGAAGATATGTGGCTTGGAGTAAAAAAACAAAGTGAAGTTTAAGATCAAGACAATTTGGCATGTCAAGCGCTTTCACCAGCTGGATCAGGAAGCAAACAAGCGGAGGTGTGATATTGCCATTTTGATCATGTTTCTGTGTCTGGTTACATTTTGTGCCCGCCTATGGCATCTACAGATTGTACAGGGAGAGGATTTCAGGCAACAATCCGAGCGAAATCGAATAAGATCTGTGCGTCTTCAGCCACCCCGAGGCAAAATTCTCGATAGGACCGGCCGTCTCCTGGCGGGGGTAAAGCCTTGTTTCAATGTGTGTCTTGTCAAGGAAGACGTAAGGGACATGGAAGCCCTCCTAGCCAAACTTTCTCCTTTGCTAGGGGAGACAGAGGCTGAGATTCGAACCCGTCTCGGTTCAGAACAAAAAGGACCTAAATACGTACCCATAGTAATTAAGAGAGGGGCTGAATGGGAGACCCTTTCCAGGATTGAGTCCCGGCTCTTTAGCTTGCCGGGCGTGTTTATTGAGGTGACTCCCATCAGAGAATATCCCTATGGGAGTATTGCCCCACATTTGCTCGGTTATCTCGGAGAAATCAGCCGGAAAGATATTGAAGAAAAACGTTATAAAGGGGCTCGTTCGGGTGATCTGGTAGGAAAATATGGAATAGAGGAAAGGTTTGAAAATGATCTGGCAGGGGTAAAGGGCCAACGCAGGTTAGAAGTGGATGCCGAGGGACGTCTGGTAAGAGTAATAGACGAGAAACCACCTATTCCAGGGAAAGATCTTTATCTTTCTATTGATTTGGAACTTCAGCAGGCCTCGGAGGAGGCCATGAAGGAATATGTCGGAGCCCTTGTTGCCCTGGATCCTCAGACCGGGCGTATACTTGCCTTAGTTAGCAGTCCTGCTTTCGATCCGGATGCATTTGCCACTGGCATTGATAATAAGGAATGGGAGGCATTGAATGATCCTGTTTCAAGGCCTTTGCAAAACAAGGCCCTTCAGGGCAGATATGCTCCTGCCTCGACTCTCAAGATTGTGGTGGCTGCAGCGGCTTTACAAGAGGGGATAGTTACAAGAAACACATCGTTCGAATGTGCTAGTCGATTCCGTTTGGGCAAAAGCTCTTTCAGGTGTTGGAATTGGCGTGGACATGGGCAAACCAATTTGTATAAGGCCCTGGTTGAGTCCTGCGACATCTATTTCTATCAGGTCGGTCTTAAGCTTAAGAATGAGAAAATAGTAAAGTACGCTAATGCATTTGGGCTGGGATCAAAGACTGGGATCGACCTTCCTAATGAAAGCCCAGGATTTATTGCTACGCCGGACTGGAAGCTCAAAAAATATAATGAGCCGTGGCAGGAAGGAGAGACCCTCATCACAGCCATAGGCCAAGGCTTTACTCTTGTAACTCCTCTGCAGATGGCCTGTCTTACATCTGCTGTAGCCAATGGCGGCACCTTATATAGCCCTGTTTACTTGGAAAAATTAACAGGACCGGATGGCCACATCTTCGCATCCTTTGAGAGCGATCCAAAGGGTAAATTGCCAATTTCTGAATCAAATCTAAGGATAATCAAGAGGGCCTTGGTGGGAGCAGTAAATGATGAAAAGGCTACAGGAAATAAATGCAAATTACCTGATGTCCTTGTGGCAGGAAAGACTGGTACAGCGCAGGTAATAGGACAAGCTAAACGTCGGCAGGACAAAAAATTAGATTGGAAATACAGGGATCATGCCTGGTTTGTGGCTTACGCTCCGGCTGATAAACCTGAGCTGGCGGTAGCAGTATTGTGCGAGCATGCTGGACATGGCGGCTCCGTTGCAGCACCTATTGCCCGCAAGGTTTTCGAGAAGTGGTTTCAAATTCAATCTCCTCTGCCTGTACTAAGACCCTGCAAGACTGCTTTCAACATAAAAAGCATAGATAACCATGTTTGATAGGCGATTTCTGGAACATTTTGACTGGTGGCTCTTTTTATCTGTTCTTCTGCTTATGGCTATAGGTTTTGTCAACTTGAATAGCGGCAGTGCAGCTACCGGCTATCCCTTTCAATGGAAACAACTTCAGTGGTACATAGCAGGCACTGTTTTGATGTTGAGTTTGGTAGTCTTTTTTGATTATCGTCTTCTTACAGTTTATTCTGTACACATATACTTGATTATGGTTTTTATGCTTATACTGATAGTTTTTATAGGTAAGACCGTAGGTGGATCACAGCGATGGCTCTCTCTGGGGTTTATGAATATTCAGCCATCCGAGCTGGCCAAACTCGCCACGGTTATTGTCGTGAGTAGTTATTTCTATCATGATGACAAACCACAGTATGGTCTAACAGATTTATGGCGGCTTGCCCTTTTGATGCTGGTTCCAATTTTTCTGATTTATCACCAGCCGGATCTAGGGACAGCGCTATTTCTGGTGCTGATTTTTTCTTCTTTAGTGTATATGGCTCGTCTTAAGTGGACATCCTTCCTGCTACTTTTGGGCTCGGCGATTGCCGCTTTTCCCCTTGTGTGGGAGTTTCTAAAGCCCTATCAAAGGGATAGAATTATGAACTTTTTCTTCCCGGGAAAGGACCCACTCGGTGCAGGATACCACATATCACAATCCAAAATTGCCATAGGTTCAGGTCAAATCATGGGAAAAGGTTACATGAAGGGGAGCCAGGCCCACCTCAATTTTCTCCCGGAGGTCCACACTGATTTTGCCTTTTCTATCTGGGCCGAGGAATGGGGTTGGGTGGGAGCAGTACTTCTGCTGGGGATATTTTTCCTTATGCTATACCGTGGATTTTTGATAGCATCACAATCAAGAGAACGTTTCGGGGCCTTTTTGGCCTTTGGGGTAACAGCCATGCTTTTCTGGCAGGTAGTGATAAATGTAGGCATGGTCATGGGACTTATGCCTGTGGTGGGTATCCCTTTGCCACTTATCAGCTATGGAGGCTCATCGGTGTTTACTACGCTTATAGGCGTAGGACTATTGCTCAATGTAAGATCAAGGCGCTTCATGTTTCAGAAGGGTACAAGAACCAGATAAGGGTTTCAATCAGATCTGTATCTCTGCCATTGCTTCAGGACTTTTCGCACATACCTCCTGGTTTCGGGGTAAGGTGGAATTCCTTTGTATCTTTCGACTTTTCCCGGCCCTGCGTTATAAGCTGCCAGAGACAGGACCAAGTTGCCTCTGAACCTTTCAAGCAAACGGCTAAGGTATTTGGTGCCGCCCTGGATATTTGCTCTGGGATCAAGGGGATTTGAAACTGCAAGATTTGAGGATGTCTCAGGCATAAGCTGCATGAGTCCAATGGCACCCTTTGGGGAACGGGCATCTGGAATCCCTCCTGACTCTATTTGTATTATTGCCCTGATCAAGTCAGGATCCAGATCATAGCGTATGGCTGTCTCGGATATAATTTTTCCGAATTCCGCGCAATTCCTTGGAACATATGGGGAGATGTGCTTGGATCGGCTTACCAAACCATAACGCGGATCTGTAGGCACGTTACTGAAGTGCCATACACCGCACTCATCCACGAAGGAATATATGCCCCCGGCACTTGTCACTCCTGAATTGCAGAAAACAAGGAGTGCACAAGTCACAAACAGTTGTATTCCTGAAACTGACCATCTAAAAAGGTGTGTTATCGGCATTAAACATTATTTCGGCACCTTTTCCCAATCAGCTAAAAAATTTTCAAGGCCTATGTCAGTCAATGGGTGATGGGCTAACTGTGCTATTACTTTGTAGGGAATAGTTGCTATGTCGGCACCCATTTTTGCGGCTTCCAATACATGTATGGGATGTCTAATGCTTGCTACTATAATTTCTGTGTCAAAAGCGTAATTGTCGAAAATCTGAATTATATCATCTACCAGGTTCATGCCTTCATGGGAAATATCATCAAGCCTTCCTATAAAAGGGCTGACATAGCTTGCTCCGGCCTTTGCTGTCAGTAATGCCTGAAGCGGAGAGAATACTAGAGTTACGTTGGTCTTTATACCCTCACTTGCCAGTTTTTTCGTGGCCCTTAAGCCATCGGTGGTCATGGGAATTTTGACAACGACATTAGAAGCGATTTCAGCCAGTTTTCCGGCTTCCTTCACCATACCGTCAACGTTGGTGCTAATCACTTCAGCACTCACAGGGCCATCAACAATACTGCATATTTCTCTGATCCTGTCTTCAAAGGCACAATTTTCTTTGGCTATAAGAGAAGGGTTTGTAGTCACTCCATCTGCTAGTCCCAGATCTGCTGCTTTGTGAATTTCGTCCAAATTGGCAGTATCAATGAAAAATTTCATATTTTATCACTCCTTTTCGTCCCGTTTCATTATAATTAAATTGAGCAATTAGCCTTTAGCTTTTAAGTATTAGTTTAATGATTACAGGATATTTTGCTATTACAAAACCATTTTTCAAAGCTAAACGCTAATGGCTAACCGCTGACTGCTTAACTCAAATTATAATAACGTACTGCTTGCAAAACTCAAGACTTTGTTCGATGGCAAGGCAAGGGGGATTGAAGGATGTAGGAATTGAAAGTATCCTGAAGACCTCAGGGATTCTGAGTTTAAGAATTGAAAATGCCTTATTGATTTCAATTCATAAATTCATAATATGGAGTAATCGTTTACAATCCTTGGCAGCCGACAGGGTTTTGCGTGGTTTCAACTGCGGGTAAATTGCATTAAAATATGTATTTCCAATGGGTTATGCTTTGAAACTCGAAAAAGGCTGTTGGCTGTCAGAGGGTAAATAAATAATTACATATGGAGGTTTGCATATGCCTTGGGTAAGACAAGAGGACTGTTCGGGTTGCGGAGACTGTATTGAGGAATGCCCCGTTGAGGCCATCTCAATGATAGATGAAAAGGCAGATATCAATATGGATAAGTGTATACGCTGTGCCATATGTCATGGTATCTGTCCGGAAGAGGCAGTAAGACATGATAGTGAAACAGTACCAGTTGAGATAAAAGCGAACGTCATAAGGACCAAAAAGTCAATGGAGGCATGCGCGAGCCATTTCGATAATTCCAAAGAAGCTCAAAAGTGCCTCAAGAGATGGATAAAATATTATAATAGAGAAAAGACAATTGCTGAAAAAACCATGGCAGAGCTTCAATCACTTCAAGAAACATCTTAGGGAATGATCCCTGCGGCTCCGCCTTTAATGGAGTCCTCTATTTTTGATTGCAAAACTTTTGTAATTTTTTGTGTCCTTTACATAACCTTCAAAGTCTTTTTCAAGAAGAAACTGGGAAATCATTTCATCGACCTTACCTGCGGTATCAATGCGATAAACCCCGCTTTGGTTCGGCCCAACGCTTTTTTTAGCATTTTCAACAATGGTCTTAAGGGATTCAGGGGTTATTTCTACATTAACGCGAACTGTAATAGTATCTTTCAATTCAGCCATATGTTCTATCTCTCCTTTCCTTTTTAAAAATGACGACTATACCAATCTTTCTGCGATGTCAACGTATTCTGCCAAGTATAAGGCTTTGTCCTCAGCCATTTCCAATACTTGGATAAAATCATTTCGATCCAGAGTATTAAGTATTTCAGTTGAAAATGCGAGTTGGTTTTGGAATCCCTTTGCCCCTGCTATCCATCAGGTTTTCACTGAATCCAAATTCAGTTATCTTTATAGTATGGCCTTAAAAATCCTTGGCAAAGAATTGGTATTGTGCTACATGAAAGGTCCAATTGTTGTATTTTTTAGATCAGGGTAATTGTTTCAAAAAAATGTATGAATTGTTTTTATTAAATGCGTATTATTTTGAAATTCCCCAATAGTTTTTTAATTTACCGAAAATTTTTAAGGAGGATGTTAGAATGGCTGTTTATGTATTTGGACACAAGAGCCCGGACACAGATGCTATAACCGCTGCTATCGCTCTGGCGGAGCTGCAGAAAATGCTGGGAGTTGATGCTGTACCATGCAGGCAGGGAGATCTCAATCCTGAGACAGAATTGATACTCAATAAGTTTGGTTTTGATGTCCCTGAACTGCGTACGGATGTAGCAGGCGAAAAGTTTATGCTGGTAGATCACAGCGATCTCAAGCAGGCCCCGGACAACTGCGACAAAGGGGAACTGCTGGCAATTGTTGATCATCATAAGATCGGAGATATTACCACTCCCAATCCTATTTTTGCATGTGTCATGCCGGTGGGCTGTACGGGCACTGTTCTCCGTATCCTTTACAAGGACCTTTACAAAAAGGAGATCCCGCCAAATATAGCCGGTATCATGATGTCGGCAATCCTCAGTGATACAGTACTCTTCAAGTCTGTAACCTGTACTCCTGAAGACAAAGAGGCCGTTGCGGACCTTGCCAAGATAGCCGGCATTGATGATCCAATGGCCTGGGGCATGGAGATGGCCAAGGCCAAGAGCGCGGTGGAAGGCGTGCCCGCAAGGGATCTGGTCTTCCGTGACTACAAAGACTTCGATATGGCCGGCAATAATGTGGGAATCGGCCAGCTTGAGCTGGTGTCGCTGGACTTGGTGGCCAACATGAGAGACGATCTCTATGCAGAGATTGAGAAGGTCAAGGCCGAAGGAAACCGTCACAGCGTCTTCCTCATGCTTACTGATATCATGGAGGAAGCCACGGATCTCATGGTTGTTTCAGATGATCCCAGTGTTGTTGAAAAGGCCTTTGGCAAGGCACTTGAAGGCCGGACTGTCTGGCTCCCCGGTGTAATGAGCCGGAAAAAGCAGATGGTTCCCAATCTGGAAAAGGCCTTTGCCTCATAGTTTCCAGAAATATTGATCCTTGCGGCCGGGGTATGTCCCCGGCCTTTTTTTTTGGGTGCTTTTTAAGACCGGAATGTTTATGTTTCATATATTTTTTGAGCATCACAATTCTCATATTGTTATATTTGATCTTTTGCCGATTTTTAGTATCGATGCTTTTCGGCAAGGGAATAAAATAAAAAGTAGAAACAAAGTATGGAGGAATCTAGATGAGGCAGGATCTGGAAGAACGTTTTATAGCTGGACAGTTTAAATTCATGGACGAGGATTTTGCGGGCTGTATTTGTGCCTTTTCAGAGGTGTTGGAGGCGGATCCTCTTTGCGCCA